>NZ_JAUBUI010000010.1:0-119688 GCF_036705385.1 Microcoleus sp. B3-A4
GCCACTTTTATCAACGGGGGATGAGGGCTGTAACTCAGATTAGGCCTAGCTCTTAGCTCTCTTTGTCACCCCCCCAGCTTTAATTTTTGCCGTTTTTCTTGCTCCCGTCTTGATTTTACCTGGTGCTTGATTGGTTGGACTATTCCCTCTAACCCGATTTCTAAGTACGTTTTGACCTATCTTGCAAATGTTATATCTGTGCAGCCTAATAGCTTCGTCACTTCTGCACGACTTTTTCCTTCACTTAGATGCCTAATTGCCGATAACCTTTGCCTGATATAGGATTGCTGATTCTTGTAGTACAGTCGTTGCCACTGCTTTTTCTCTAGGCTTACCTACCGCAATTGTTGACTAAGATTCATTTCTCTTACTCCCTTTTTTTGATTTTACCTCTATCTATATTCTTTGGGCGGGAAGGGAGTAAGCATCGGCAGATGAATTGTAGGAAAATGGCACGGCGGCGTGTCCTGACTGTGGGTAATATCCATTCGGATGCCATTAGATTTGATATAAAACTAACGCCGAGCGAGATACCCGAATTCTTCAAAAAGCCGGGTATCTGAACCGCAGACTGATAATTTATATCGGCCTTTTAAGCAATAAAAATCAGCGTTCCCTTGCCCATTTCCAAAGTATCGCCCATTTCCATACCGTTGTGAAAAGCACCCAAAATCACCTCGCTAGTTTTGCCGAAAGCGATCGCCCCGCTAGCATCAATTCCAATTGCGCCAAAATCCCGTTGGCGCTCGTCAGCTTCAGTAAAAGAACGCTCAAAAGCAGCTTTCAAACTTAAACCATCTGTCACCCGAACCACAATTCGCGCGGCCAAACACTCGTCCATAATGTGCTCGCCAATCCCCGTACAGCTTACCGCCGCACTTTCAGCGGCGTAATTTCCCGCCGGCATCGCCGAGTCGCTAACCCGCCCGATGCGCTCAAAACCCTTGCCACCAGTCGAAGTCCCAGCAGCCAAGCGTCCATGCACATCCAAAGCTACGACTCCGATAGTACCCATACCGGCCGGTTCGGCAACCACGTCAGCCATTGCTTTACTAAAATTGCCTTGGCGTTCCTGCATCCACTCGTGCAAACGCAAATCCGTCATCGGATCGTAAATCGGCAATTGAAGTTCTCGCAGCAATTCCGCCGAACCAAAATCAGAGAGAACTCGATCGTCCGAATGCTGCAAAAATTGAGCAAGTTCGATCGGATGTTGAACGCGAGAAACATTAATCGCCCCGCTGAAACGCTGCATCAAACCGTCCATCAGCGAAGCACTCATCCGAATTTGACCGTCCGACTGCACCACAGAACCAGTACCGGCATTGAATCGCGGGTCATCTTCCAACAATTGGCAGCCCCGCACCACTGCATCTACGGCACTTGCACCGTCTTTCAGCAGCGGATAAACTTCCTCCAAAACATCGTAAAGCGATTTCCGCACCGCATCAATTCCGCCTTTACTATGTAGAGAACTGCCCGCACCGCCGTGAATAACTAGCTTTGGTTGCACTTGTTGCGATGCCATAATTTATAACCTAATACCTAAAATTTTTCCTTTGCAATCTTAGCTTCGATCGAGCAACTTGCCCTAAATTCTTAATCTTGAGCCGCAAAACGGCGGCGACGACAACGTTCGGAGCAGTATTTGACCTCATCCCAGCAGTCAGCCCATTTTTTGCGCCAAGTAAAAGGTCGATCGCACACGGGGCACATTTTTGTCGGTAAATCAGATTTCGATCGTTGCTTGGCCATGCTAATTTGGACATTACATTAGTTAGTGATTAAATTTTAATCAAAACAAACAAAACAACCAATTTCTGCCTAACACCTCCCCAAATAAAAATGCTCGAAACGGCCGACGCCAACATCCGAATCGTCTTAGTCGAACCTGCAGGCCCATTAAATGTTGGTTCAGTTGCCCGCGTCATGAAAAATATGGGTTTGCACCAATTAGTTTTGGTAAATCCCCAGTGCGATCATTTAGGGGAAGAAGCCCGACTGATGGCTGTTCGCGCGGCCGACATATTGGAAACGGTCAAAGTAGTCGAGAGTTTGCCCGCTGCTTTGGTTGGGTGTGTCAGGGCGATCGCAACTACAGGGGATGATTGTCGATCGTTGCCAACACAACTAGAAGAACCCGCAGATGCCTTGCCTTGGCTCCTTGAAGCCCCCAGCGCCCTAATTTTCGGCCGAGAAGACTGCGGCTTGACCAATGCCGAATTAAACCGCGCTCAACGCTTGATCCGCATTCCCAGCAGCGATGGCTACACTTCCCTAAATCTCGCCCAAGCAGTCGCTATCTGCTGTTACGAACTATACAAGTCAGTTGTCAGTTGTCAGTTGTCAGTTGTCAGTGACCAGAAGGAATCGGCTCCCTTGGAAAATTTAGAGGGGTATTACCAGCAACTAGAAACGCTGTTACTCAAAATAGGATATTTGCAGCAGCACACAGCCGCAAGCCGGATGGAAAAATTTCGGCGTTTGTACAACAGAGCCTATCCGACAATTGATGAAGTCGCCATGCTGCGGGGCGTCCTCCGCCAAACAGAATGGGCAATCAAAACTTACCCACCAGAGGCAAATTCTGATACTCTGGATGGGGCGTTGCCGGAAAATCCAACGGATAGCTAGGAGAAATGCTGATAATTGGGGATGTGAGATTGAGGATTTTTTTCACAGAGAACTTTCCTGCCCCCACTTGTCACCTTCATAACAGGGTTTCTTGACTAAAAACCTAAGCTTTGCGATAATTTGCGAGCAATAAACTTGGTTGCTGATACCATGCAGCCTCTGGGGCAAATCTAACATCTAAAATCTAAAATTGATTGGCTGGCAAGCTGAAAAATCTTAAACTTGAAATTTACAGTAGTGATGAAGGAGTAAGACGTGGCAGAGCGGTTTCCCAAAGGATCGATATTATCGGTGATATCTTCGTCGATATCCTCTCCCAACTCCGGCTCAAAGCAGCCTAAGTCCGGCAAAGCAAGCCAGTCTGGCAACTCGGGCCGCCGTCGCCCTTCGCAACCGCAAAACGGCAATTCAGAAATTCGATCGCCCGAACCTGCGACTTTGCCACTGCAACAGGGTCGCGGCAGCAGAAGAGGAGCCAATTCTCCCACATCTTCGGAAGAATTTACTACACAAGACTTTTTATCCGATCCCCGATCGGCAATTAACCCTAGAAAACCCAGAACCAAAACTCCGCAGTCGAAGACTCGCCAACCAGGGAAAAAAGGCCTCGCTGCTGTCGATATGTTCGAGTTTCCGGAGCCGAATCTGGAGCGGGAAAATGTGAGTTCGATCGCCAGCAATCCCAACAGCCAGAGCCCAACTGCCACTACCCCTGCAACCCGTGGAAGTCGTCCCATTTCGCCCCCAGTTCGCATTCAAGACACGGTAATCCCCCCAGATGCCAAAAAACCCCCCGTGCCTAAACCGCGCCCACAAGCGAGTCCGAGACCGGGTAAACGCTCTGCACCTCGAAGCGTACCGCCGTTGGTGTATGCTACTCGCTTGGTGATTTTGGGAGTTGGCATAGCGGTGATTTGCGGGACGCTGCTGTCTGTGGTAAATGCTGTGAGTCGAGCATCGACTGTAGCGGCAGAAGAACAAACCACCGCAGGGCAGAACAACCCCGCCGATAGCGCATCTGCGGCACCCGCAGCCCCAGAAGTGCTGCAACTGAATCAAGAATTAGGAGCTTTGAAAACGCAAGTTCAGGTTTTAGCAACAGAAAATCCTACTTTGACAGCCGGAATATTTCTAGTGGATTTAGATACTGGAAGCTACCTAAATTTTAATGGGGATACTGCTTTTGCTTCAGCTAGCACAATTAAAGTGCCAATTTTAGTAGCTTTTTTCCAAGCAGTAGATGAGGGCAAAGTACAGTTAGATCAGATGCTGACGCTGAAGCCCGAACACATTGTCGGCGGTTCAGGGGATATGCAAGATCAGGCTCCTGGCAAGAAGTATTCGGCTTTGGAAGTTGCCCAAAAGATGATTGTTGTCAGCGACAATACGGCGACAAATATGATGATTGAGTTGTTGGGAGGTGCTGAGGTTTTAAATCAGAATTTTGCAAATTGGGGTTTGAGTACCACGGTTCTGCGTAAGAATTTGCCAGATTTGGAGGGAACTAATACTACCAGTCCGAAGGATTTGATTAATATCATAGCCCAGGTCGATCGGGGTAATTTGGTATCGGTGAAATCGCGCGATCGCATTTTGCAAATCATGCGCCAAACTAAAAATGATTCTTTGCTGCCCAAGGGTTTAGGCGAAGGTTCAGTTATTGCTCACAAAACCGGCAACATTGATACAATGCTAGCGGATGCGGGGATGGTGGATTTGCCGAACGGTAAGCGTTATTTAGTGGCGGTGATGGTGAAGCATTCGCCGGAAACGGAGAAGCCAGCTCAAACCTTGATTCGGGATATTTCTCGGATGAGTTACCGTTATTTGAACGGTGGAGAAATGCCAGACGATTCACAAGTCAAAATTAAAAATTGAAAATTCAACCGGGTTTTTTCGGACAAGTCTCGTAGACTTTATCAAACTATAAATCAGTTTGTATTATGAAACTAAGCATCCGCCTTGCTTGTCTGGTAGCTCTCTCAACTTTATCCGTTGTAGTCTCCCCCTCCTTGAGTAATGCTAATCCTGCTCCTGAATATGAGACCGACGGCGTGAGAGCGATCAACAATAATATCGAACTCAATCGGGCAAAAAACTTAGCTCGTCAAGCAGCAGAAAGGGCTAATGGGGGTTTAGGCAACTATCGAGCTGAAGCTTCGATGCACGGTACTTCTAAGGAATCGCCGTTCGTTGACAATGGCGATGGAACTTGGACTTTTACTTTTAAGGGTTCCAAGCCTGGTTCGTCTGTCTTTACTGTAGAAACGGTTGTTACGGTTTCCCAAGATGGGAGGGTGAGAGTCGATTACAACGGGCAAATTCGCGACTCAAACGGAATTTAACAATACTTAGGGCTTACTCACCGGTACTCAAAAACCGGGTTTTTCACGAAATAGTTTGTTACAGCCCCAGAAACGGTAAAAAACCCGGTTTCTTGGTGTTGATGCGTCCAGGACTGAACTTGTGAAATACCGATCGCCCGATTAGAGAAATCATTGATTAAGCTTTCGTCGCGGGTGATCCGCGCAAAATTCTTTCGGTACTGATCTCGCGCTCGATTTTCTTTGTTAACCCGAGAGCGGGAGCTGTCAAATAAACGAACGAGGGCACTCCGGTCACGCTTTCAAGTTGCTTGTTACCGCGTCAGGCAAAATAGAAGCAGATTGATAAGTTTGCTCGTGATCAGTAGTTAGATCTAAAAAAGTGTAATATAAACAGAGATTGAGTTTACTAGATCGAGATTAACAAAAGCTATGAAAACCAAGCACTTTATCAATCTGCACAAAGGACTCAGCTTTCCATTTATTTTGACACTGATGTTCATTTACCAAAATTTTAATTTGGGTGCTTGGGTTTATCTCGCCCTGCACGGTACTTATGGTTTGTTGTGGCTGCTCAAAGACCAGATATATCCAGATAAACAGTGGGAACAAGAAATCTCTGTCGGAATGGGAATATTCGGCTTTGTGGTAGTTAGCCTCTATTGGGTAGCACCTTTTATTTTGATTAGCAGTGGGTCACAACCACCTCTGCCGTTAGTGGCAGCAGCAATTTCCCTAAATATTATCGGTGTCTTTCTACACTATACTGCTGATGCACAGAAGTATTACACCCTTAAGTACCGTTCGGGACTAATAACTGAAGGATTTTTTGCCAGATCGCGCAATACGAATTACTTAGGAGAAATCCTCATCTACGGATCGTTTGCGATGCTAGTTCAGCACTGGCTACCTTTTTTAATTCTGGCAGCTTTTATTGCTGGTATGTTTATCCCTAACATGATAAAAAAAGAGCGTTCACTCGAACGATATCCTGAATTTGCCGACTACAAAACTAGGTCTGGACTTTTACTACCTCGACTATTTGTATCAACAGCTCTCGAACAAAAAAAAGACAGTTTAGAGGAGAAAGTTGGTTAAAAATAGTAAGTTAGGGCGTTGCGGAATTACAAGATGAGTTCATGAGGGATAATAAGGCAATTTTGTAGGAAATGCCCTGAATGCAGCTCAACTCATATCCACAAAATAAGATAAAGCTTCTAATAATAAATTTCCCGCCTTTGCCGCACAGCCTTAGCGATTGCCCCATACCCCTTTGGGAACTTTCACCGTCACGCTTGTAGGCGATTTAAAGCAGTCGGTAGATACTTTTAAACGATCGTTTTTCAAGACACAGAGGCTCAAACCCTTGCCGCACCAGTTTTACAGCCGAAAGATTTGACCCCCTCAAAAAAACACTTACCCATTCACTGAAATTTCAGGAACCAGAAAGCGATTAAACACTCGCGACGGCTTCGAGTTCTGCCGCCTCTTTCTCGTTCATCTCGTCGAGTTTCTGCCAAACTTGCTGCATCAATTCATCCAATCCAAGTCTACTAACGGCGGAAATCAACAAAACAGGAGCGCCGCTAATTTCTTTAAGTCGGCTGATTAAATTACCGATTTCTTCGCTTTCGAGGTTGATCGCATCTACCTTATTAAAAGCCAAAATCTGCGGTTTATCGGCTAAACCACGCCTGTAAGCCTTCAATTCTTCCTGAATTGTGACATAATTGGCGATCGGATCTTCATCCGTAATATCGATCAAGTGCAGCAGCAACCGAGTCCGTTCAATGTGCCGCAAAAACTCGTAACCCAAACCCGCGCCTTCGTGAGCTCCTTCAATCAATCCCGGAATGTCTGCAAACACCGTACCGTCGCCAGTCGGTTTTTTGACTACGCCCAAATTCGGAACTAAAGTTGTAAACGGATAATCTGCTATCTTGGGGCGAGCTGCAGACAAAGCAGAAA
Organism: Microcoleus sp. B3-A4; assembly: GCF_036705385.1. Lineage (NCBI taxonomy): Bacteria > Bacillati > Cyanobacteriota > Cyanophyceae > Oscillatoriales > Microcoleaceae > Microcoleus > Microcoleus sp. B3-A4. The sequence goes on from NZ_JAUBUI010000010.1 coordinate 6,927, forward strand.
TTAAGGTGGATTTGCCAGCATTCGGCATCCCGAGAATTCCCACTTCAGCTAATAGCTTCAGTTCCAAACGCAAAAATTTGTGTTCTCCTTCTTTTCCCGGCATCGCATAATCTGGAGCGCGGTTAGAATTGGTCAGAAAACACTTATTCCCCAAACCGCCTTTGCCGCCTTGGGCAACGCAAAAAGTCTGTCCTGGCGTTACTAAATCTGCTAAGATTGCCTGAGTTTCCGCGTCGTAAACAACTGTACCGCACGGAACTTCGATCGTGCGATCGTCCCCAGAAGCCCCCGTCATATTCTTCGGCGCGCCACGCTTCCCGTCTTCGGCTTTAAAAATCCGGTTGTACTGAAAATCTAGCAGCGTTTGCAGACTTTCCACCGCCACCATAAACACAGAACCGCCCCGCCCGCCGGTGCCACCACTGGGCCCGCCCGCCGGTACATACTTTTCTCTGCGAAAAGCTACCATGCCGTCGCCGCCTTTGCCGGCTGCGACTTGAATATCTGCTCGATCGATAAATTGCATAATTTAGTCAGTAGTCAATAGTGAGTGTCAATAGTCATTACTTATTATTATACCAGATGCAAGTACCATATTCGTCTTTGCCTTTAGTCCGCGTCGGCGCACGACATCCAAGTTTAGTCGCGATTTACAGTTGCCGGAAAAATAGAATTTTACCAATTCTGAAAAGTAGTGCAGAATGAGAGATTGTACCTGAGCATCTGTAGGGAAACGGCACTGCCGTGTCCGGCTCCGAAATCTTTTAATAATCTGTATAAGAAGTTGAGGATGATACCAAGAGTTTTGTTTGATTAGTATAATAAAAGCCGATTTTATATTATTAGCAGGAATCACGCACGAAAACAGAATAAACTGGGTTTGTCTCAGGTGTGAATAGCTGTCAAACTATTTTTTAGTGCCAAAAATAGGTTTCTAAATCATCGAAAATACTCTCCTGAAAATTAGTAATTGCTAATTACACGAGTTCTGCAAATACTGATTTAACGTGCTAATTATAGCGGTAAGGTGCTTATGGGCGCATCCTACAGATAGAGGTTCTGCGCCCTGGAATGAATTACCAATTAGCAATTACCCATTCCTTTTAACAATAGGACGATACATCTTCCTTACATTCATCTGCCAAATAGCAGAGAGCTCGAAAGCGCATCCCGACTAACTGTTCGTAAAGCGGGTTAATCTGGCACATCGCCGGAATGTGGACGATTTTGCGACCAAATAATACGACATCTCGCTCAAACGGACACTGGGGCGGAATAATTTTACAGACAAAGTGTGCCAATTTTGGGTCGTGAATTTCCCAGGCGTCAAGCCAGTCTTTGACGGGTTGCAGGACATTTTTGTGGTGAGGTTTAGGTAGCCGAGATGAAAGAGGTGTTCCGACTACGGGGACGACATTCGCATCAAAGACTATTTGGCTGCTGGGTCCCTGCGGATCGCACTTGCTGTCTTCGATGGTGTGTCGCAGAGCTTCGATCACCTCGACGTTCTGACCCAAAGCTGTGCAAAACTTATAGATTACCTCGTCTTCGCTGAGCGAGTATGTACCGTCTGCCAAAGCTACCATGACTGCTGTCCTCAAAAAATCCTCGCCTTTGGCGGTGTCTTTCCCTAACACAGCGACTAATTCCTCTGGGGCAATCGGTTCAAAACCCGCCTCAAAAGATACCGGGTGGAGTTCATCCTCAGTTAGATTTGCAATCATTTTTTGCTCGTCTTCGTCAAAGTTGCCGTCTGCCCAAGCAATTGTCAGCAATCCCCGCAGCCAAGCAGTAATCTCTTCATTGGTGCAGGAAGATTTAGCGTTACTCATTAGCATTTCCACTTGGATGTACCAGTCAATTTGTTCGTTTACAGCGGGCTCAATATTCCCCTCCCAATAATTTTTACTGGTTTTTTGGTCGATGGATGATCTATTTGTGGAAGGTTGGTGCCTGAAGATTGCTCCAAACGCTTGTAGTGGATGTGTTAAAAGCATATTTGTTTCTCAGCAGCATCGCTGACTAGCGAGCTAATCTATTGGCTAATCCTATTCCCTAAAAAGTCATCTATCGCGAGGAATAGGTTTGTTGAATTCATCTTAACTCTAGTTGCACCCATTGAGATGGCGATCGACTTTTATTCAAGCCCGATTGCCCTTAGCAACCCAATTTTTCGCAAGAAGTAAAAGGTTGGCAAGCGTGGGATCTAATCAGACACTGGGTTTCTCACCCAGGCGGCGATCAACTTCGCTCTCTTTACATTTTAATATATATTTTTGTAAATTTTTCTGTGCCGGCAGCACAATATTAACAGCGAGGCGGGTTTACGCTGTTGAAATAAAAATATATGAGGAAAATTTAACCGCCGATAAAAGCTTTTGATTGCTGTGTCCGTCTAGAAATGACCGATTTTTTTTAACTTCGGCGACACAAAATCCAGCGCAATTCCATTGGCGGGCGTGCGTTTGCCATCGGGAATACATCTCGACCGGTGGCCCAACTGGGAAACCAAGGGGTCGGTGGCCAGGCTCCTTCCGGCAGGTGGTGGTGTTCGTACTCAAACACCAATTCGTCGGATATTTGGACTAAGGGCAACCCTTCCATTGCGGTGGCGAGTTCTTGAGGCGTAAATAAAGTAGACCAGGAGAGTTGGGCAACTTGTCGCACGAGGGCATCTGGCTGGTAGTCGCCGACGGTTAAAAACGTGCTGAACAGCAACAGACCTCCGGGACACAGGGAATCGCACATTTTAGCTAGGAAAAGCCGTACTTGATCGCTGTCTCGAAAATGTGAGATGACTTCGGCGGCAACTGCCAACTGGTAGCGGGCAGGTTTCATCCGCATTAAGGGATCGAGCACATCGCCTTCAGTCACTGTCACGGGAAGATTTTCGGCTGTTACTGCTGCTTTCAATTGTTCTGCAAAAGCTGGAGCTAGTTCGATCGCATCTACAGAATAGCCCAATCTCGCCAGGGGCAACGTATTGCGGCCGGTACCAGCCCCCACGTCCAAAATCCGCACTCGATCGGGTGTACCCAATTTAGCAGCCGTTGCCATCAATTTTGCGTCTGGATGAGAGCCGAAAAGCGGAGGTTCTCTGGTATCTACCCAGCTTTTGTACTGTTCTCCAACTGTTGAGGTAGTAACAATGACTTTGCAAGCTAAACCGGTTTGCGGCGGCTGCACTGACTCGTATTGCAGAATCAACATCGATGCTGTGGAGGTGCGGTAGCCTTGTTCTAACTTGGTGGCTAAAAGCTTGCTGAGTTCGTCTCTGCGGTCTTCGGGCAGGGGTCTGTCGAGAGTGCTAAATAGCTTTTCTATCGACTTGAGATAGTGGCTTAGCATTCCCGGTACGCAGGGAAAAATTAATTCTCCGCGAGCGTTTATGCGAGTATTAATTTTGTAGAGGATAGCTTGCTGGAGAATGTCGGGATTTACTACCAGCGGTAGCTGTTCGGTCTGGTTGATTGTACTTTCGGCGCCCATAGATTCCGCGAAGAAGTCATTAGTTATCAGTCATTAGTCATTAGTCAGAGGGAAGGCTGTTGAGAGCTGACTGTACAATTCAAGAGTATAAAAAAGCCGATTTTAGATTTATTTGGTTTGGTTGCTTAGTCTCTTTAGACTCTATCAAATTAGATTTGAGAGCTTTATTTTGGATAAATCTCAAATCTCAAATCTCAAATCGACCAAGCCCAAAACCCGAGTAGGTCCCAAAATCGGAGTTAGTATCAATATAAGCTGTAGCGCATTTAAATTGTATGTTTCACGGCGAGGTGGAAAAAGCGTCAAATCCTCTCGCCTTCTCCCCTCTCTCCTTCCCCTCGTCAGCCATAACAGGCAATGTATATGGGTAGCAAATTAAAGCTGGGCTTAGTTGCTCCCGGTAAAAGTCACTTGGGGGAATCTTGACTGAGCTTCAGTCATCGGGCGCCGTCTGCCTTCTTCTTGCCAGTAGTTGATTACTTCTGTCGCTTGGTTGAGGATTTCGACGCGATCGTTATCAGCAATCCAGTGTTTGGCTTCGAGTTCGTTTTTGAGGTCTTCCCACGCATCTTTGCGAGGCCAGAAAAAGTAGGATGTCAGCGGGCTAGTTCCTTTGCCGACAACTTGGTCAACGGCGAGGGCAACATTCTCTTCTAGCCAGAGAACTTTTAAGATGAACTTGGACAAGCAAACCTCCAGGGTTCCGATCGAACTTGTTAAAAATTTCTACAATCGCTAAGCGTAGCACACTCTGTTCGATAATTGGTCATCGGCCATGAAAACTTTTGTGGCGCGGCTGGTTTTAGCGCCACTCAGGGGCTGGGAACAGATAAAATTTGGGTTCTCACGCGCCCTAGGTACAAGGATGGTTAAGTTGTGAACAGAGTTATTGTAGTCTTCGACATTGACGGTGTGGTGCGGGATGTGTCCGGTTCTTATCGGCGGGCGATCGCGGATGCGGTGGAGCATTTCACGGCGGGTGCTTTTCGCCCGAATTCTCTCGATATCGACTCTCTGAAGTCTGAGGGAGTGTGGAATAATGACTGGCAGGCGTCTTTCGAGTTAGTTTGCCGTTATTTTGAGGGGATTGGGCGATCGAGAAACGAACTCGCTCTCAACTATGACGAATTAGTGGCTTTTTTCCAAAGTCGCTATCGCGGGCCCGATGAGAAAAATTGGACTGGTTACATTTGTAGCGAACCGCTGTTGTTAAGTCCGGCTTACCTGGAAAATTTAACAGTGGGAGGTATTTTTTGGGGCTTTTTTAGCGGGGCGATGCGGGATGAAGCTGGTTATGTTTTATCAGGAAAACTGAGTTTAAATTCCCCTGTGTTGGTGGCGATGGAAGATGCACCGGGAAAACCCGATCCGGCTGGACTTTTCGCGGCAATTGAACAGTTGGAAAACCTGCACGGTTTAGAAAAAAATTTGCCCGTGATTTACGCGGGAGATACGGTTGCCGATATTTACACGGTGGTGAAGGCGCGGGAAGTGCAACCAAATCGGGTTTGGCTGGGAATCGGAATTTTGCCCCCTCATGTTTTGGATGATTCTGTGCGCTGCGATGCTTATGCTGCAGCGCTGAAAACTGCTGGTGCAGCAGCGGTTTTCAGGAATGTCGAAGAGTTGACGGCTGCGCGGATTCGAGAATTAGTTAATTGTTAGTTGTCAGTTGTTAGTTGTCGAAATAACAAATAACCAATGATATCGTTTCCGGTTGTATCGGAATAATAAAATTGAGTCAACAGTCAACAGTCAACAGTCAACAGTCAACAGTCAACATTCCCTTTAAGATTATTTCAAGTGCAAGAATTTGTCTAAGGCGCTGACTACAACTGGTGGCCAGCGGCGGTTGTTGGCAACCCAATCGAGGTCTTTGTAGCGGGGATCGAGGCCAACCGCAGCTACCCAATTGCTCTCAGCTTCGCCACGCTTTCCTGCTTCCCAAAGACAGGCGCTGAGGGCGGCTCTCATGTCGGCAAATTGGGGGTATCTGCGGACGATATTTTTCATGTTGCGAATTGCTTCTTTGGTTTGCCCGTTTTGATAAAGTGCGAGGGCGTGATTGGCGCGGGCAAAGGCGTATTCGGGGGCTAATTCAAAGGCTTTGCTGTAGTCGGCAATTGCTGGTTCCCATTTTCCTAAACCGGCTTCGGCGTTGCCTCGGTTGTTGTATGCGGCTGGATCTTTGGGGTCTAATTCTAGCACGTGATTGTAATCGGCGATCGCTTCTTCCCAGCGTCCTAAACCTTCTAACGCGGTGCCGCGGTTTAGGTAGGGATCGGGGGCGTCGGGAGCTAGTTCGATCGCTTTTTCGTAGTCGGAAATAGCTGCTTGTAGTTTGTTTTGGCTGACTCTAGAATTGCCTCGGTTGCTCCAAGCGGCGGCTTGTGAGGGAAATTTGTCAATAATTTGAGTCCAAAAAGTTTCAGCGGCGGGAAATTTGCCTTCATTTGTAGCTTCAAAAGCTTTTTGAACGAGTTCTGCCAGTTCCTGTTCGGGAGTGGCGATATCTGTTGGTTGTACTTGTGCGGTAGAGGGCGCGATATGTCCCAACCAAATTAACCCGGTTACAATTAATACTGTAAAAAATGTCAAAAGTGAGCGAATCATCGTTGTTGGCAGTTTAAACTTTACTAAACATATTATTAACCGAAATTGCGGGCGTTGCTTGGATAGTACCAGTTTCAAAAAATGATGTGACTGTAGGCAACCTCCGAACCCTTATTTCATCAGTCATTTACAAATCTAAAATCTCAAATCTAAAATTTCAATAAGTTAGGGAGAATTTGGTGAAAAAACGGTTGCTAATTTTGGGCGGGACGGGGGATGCTGCGGAACTGGCGGTAAGAGCGTCTCAAATTGCTGAAATAGAGGTGATATCTTCGCTAGCAGGACGCACTCAACAGCCTTTTACTCCCAAAACGGGTACGGTGCGAATTGGAGGGTTTGGTGGGGCGGCTGGGCTGGCGCAGTTTTTGCTCGATCGCCCGATCGACTTGTTAATTGATGCTACTCATCCGTTTGCGGCTCAGATTTCTGCCAATGCTGCGATTGCTGCTGCTGAATGCAATGTGCCCTATTTGATGCTGGTGCGTCCAGCTTGGCAGGCTGTGGAGGGCGATCGCTGGATTGAAGTTGCCAGCCACTCGGAGGCTGCAAAAGCTTTATTAGGGCAGTCTCAGCGGGTGTTTCTCACGATTGGTAGGCAGGAGTTGGCTGCGTTTGCGGGTTTGGATGCTATTTGGTTTTTGATGCGGGCGATCGATCCTCCTGCACTAAATACTCCTGTACCTAACGGTAAATTGTTATTAGCAAGGGGGCCTTTTTCATTGGAAGACGAGCGGCAATTACTATTAGGATATCAGATTGATACAATTGTTAGTAAAAATAGCGGGGGCTCTGCTACTTATGCGAAAATTGTCGCGGCTAGGGAACTGGGCATTCCCGTGGTGATGGTGCAGCGGCCGCAGATTCCCGATGTTGAGCAGGTTGCTGAGGTTGAAGGGGCGATCGCTTGGCTGAGGGAGCAATTGAATTAATTTAATTTTACTCACATCTTGCATCAATTTTAGTAACAGGCAAGGTGCCTGTTTTACAAGACATCAATTTTTTTGTGGGGTGGGCATCTTGCCCGCCCCCAAAGGTTACTAACAGGCAAGATGCCTGTTTCACAAAACATAAACTTCCTTCCAGGTTCTGCCAGAAAATATAAATGGGTCGGCTCTGCCTCGAATACCCCATTACTTAGATTTTTTCTGACTCTCCAAAGAGTTAAGATGATTGTTCATATCCTGCAAATATTTTGCTAAAACAGGATACTGCGAACTTGCTAGCAGTGCATCTTTTTTCTGGGTGACAGTTGTTTCTAATGGTAAAACGCGATAGTTGGTTTTATTGTTCTGAGTATAGCGGTGTACCCAAGTCGGAATGGTTTTGATGCTGGTAATTTCTGTAGTTTTTTCTGGAAATCTTTTGCGAATATTTACTTGCAAAATTACGCCTAAGTCTGTATATTTTTTATTCTGACCGGAAATGAAGTTTCCCATTGAATAAATTGCTACAGCTTTGCGGGTTTTCCCATTTTTGCCGGGGAAGTTAAAAATTTTGTAAGGTTGGACGACGTGGGGATGGCTGCCGAGAATGATGTCTGCACCGGCTTTTAATAGGTTTTCCACTAATTGTTTTTGTTGGGGGTTTGGCTGTCGCTGATATTCATCGCCAAAATGCAGGGAAATTGCGATAATATCTGCTCCTTGTTTTCGGGCTTTGGCAATGTCTTTGACTATCTTTTTTTCGTCGATTAGGGAAACTAAGTAATCTTTGCCTTTGGGTATTGGAATGCCGTTTGTGCCGTAGGTGTAGGCTAGCTTGGCTAATGAAATGTTGTTTTTGGTGCTGATTAAAGTGCGTGAAGCCTCGGCGGCTGATGTGGCTGTTCCTGTGAACGCAATTTGCCGATCGCTCAGATTGGCGATCGTCCTAATTACTCCTTTTTCTCCACGGTCTAAAGCATGATTGTTTGCCGTTGTCAAGATATTAAATCCAGCTTTTTTAGCCGCATCCGCTAATTGAGCCGGTGCGTTAAATAGCGGATATCCCGTATATCCGCGAGCATCTTCCCCCGCTAAAGGTGTTTCGAGATTTCCGATCACCCAATCGCCTGTTGACAGGATACTTTTAACTGGTGCGAAGAAATTGTCAAAATTGTATGTTTTCTTTTTTGCGTCGTAGCCCGATCGCGTTTGGGTACTGTGCATCATGATGTCGCCGACAGCAATTAGTTTCGCTTCTTTGATCTCAGACTTTGGTTTGGGGGGAACAGGGGCTGCTATTGGCGATCGACTTTCTGTAGGCTGTGTGTTGGTTTGTGGCGTTTGGATATTGCAGCCTGCGATCGAAAGCATGGCCATTAGCGAGAGCAACCGACGAAAATCCATGATTTTTGAGAGTGATTTGTCGGCTTATATGGTATCATAACTAATTTAGTTACGACTCAAAAAATGAAAAAAAACTATTTAATTATTGCCTTTATTGTTTTTGTATCAATTACAGCTTTTGGTGTTTTGACTTACGCTCAAACTTCGGGCGATAGACCTTTTGAATTTGCCTTAATTGGCGATTTGCCCTACAGTGCCGAACAGGAAGCAAAATTTCCGAGTTTGATTGCAGATATAAATCGATCGCCCGCAGCGTTTGTCGTCCACGACGGCGACATTAAAAACGGTTTTAGTGTCTGCGATGATGCAACTTTTGTCAGCCGCAAGCAGTTATTTGACAATTTTGAGATACCGTTTATTCTTGCCTATGGTGATAATGAATGGACGGATTGCCACCGTTCAAATAACGGTAGTTATGATCCAGTAGAAAGACTCGCTAAACTGCGGGAAATTTTCAACCAGGGTAATCAAAGTTTGGGAAAGCGCACCTTAACTCTCACCCGTCAAAGCGAAAATCCGCAGTTTGCTAAATTCCGCGAAAATGTTCGCTGGATTTATCATGGCGTTGTGTTTTTGGCGATTAATATGCCGGGAAGCAACAACAATTTTGGCCGTACTCCCGAAGCAGATGCAGAATATGCCGATCGCAATTGGGCTAACTTAGCCTGGATCAAAGAATGTTTTGCTTTAGCCAAACGCAGCAACAGCAAAGGAATTGTGTTAGTTGCACAGGCTAATCCGGGATTTGAACTCGATCCGACGGACAAAAGAAGAAGCGGCTACAACGATTTTATCGCAACTCTGGAAACAGAAACAGGCACTTTCCCAGGGCAGGTTGTATTCGTCCACGGCGATACTCACTATTTTCGCATCGATAAACCTTTACCCCATTTTACCGATGAGACTCAACTACCGAGAATGAAAAATTTTACTAGAGTTGAAACTTTTGGTTCTCCAAACGTGCATTGGTTGCGGGCTTTTTATGACCCGGAAAATCCTAATTTGTTTGAGTTTAAGCAGCAGATTGTTCCGCAAAATTAGGCGAGATAACACAATTTTTAGGCAAGACAAATATTTTTTTTGCTTACACTGAAGATAGGTAGAATTGAGGAATTTATTTATGGCAATCGCAACTGGGCGCCTCACCTTGGAAGAATTTCTGAAACTGCCAGAAACCAAACCGGCCAGCGAATACAGTGAGGGGGAGATTATCCAAAAACCGCTGCCGAAAATAAAGCACAGCCGATTGCAATCCAAAGCCTGCAACGAAATTAATCAGGTGACGGAAACTCCAAAGATAGCTTATGCCTTTCCAGAGTTGCGGTGTACCTTTGGCGGTCGATCGATTGTTCCAGATATTGCGGTACTATTGTGGGAACAGATTCAATTTGATGACAGTGGCGAACCGTTGGGTGAAGTTGTAATTGCACCGTATTGGGCGATCGAAATCCTGTCACCAGAGCAAAGATCAAATCGCGTAAGTAGAAAAATTATTCACTCTCTTCAACATAATTGTCAGTTGGGGTGGCTAATCGATCCAGACGATCGATCAATTTTAGCGTTTTTGCCCAACCAACAACCGCAATTCTGCGAAGGTAGCGATGTCCTTCCTGTGCCCGAAATGATTTCCCTGAATATCATTGCCGAACAGGTGTTTAGCTGGTTGAGAATGCAACAATGAATCAGGGCGATCGTCTTTTTTGTACTACTTTTAAAAATGTCCAGGTTGGGTTGCTAATGAGGACTTTAGCCATCATCTAAACTCAGGAATAAAGTCCTTACTACAAACCAAATCGCCTATTGCCGCCACCTGTCAAATTGGTCTTCGGAACAGCCATTAATAAATTGATTGTTCACCCAACCGTCAAGGATTGTAAAAGTTTCATTAGGAGGATTTCCCGAAGATCTGGCCGCAATTTTCACCCAATTACCTTGTCTGCTGACAGCCCTAACTCCGTCTCCCAATTTTAGTTTAGCAACAACGGGATACTTAGTGCCCGGGCCTTTGCGAATGTTAACAGCGCCGCCATTACCCGTAATAAACGAGCATTGAGTTTGCTTTTTTAAAGCTTCTGCTTTTGCGGGAGCAAGGCTTTGCTGCTTGCCGAAAACAGGAAAGCTGTAAAGTGAGAAGCTAAAACTTGCAACGACGGCTGCAATAAAAAAGGCTTTTGATTGAGTAAAAATTAGCATTATTTCATTTCCTTGGATTGACTGAACTGAAGTCCTGACTATGAACTTTTTGAGAATGACTTCAGTTCTTACTACTAACTATTATTTGACAGAGGCAAACCATTCGGTAACACCTTGGGCGATCGCCTCGGCTAACTTCTTCTGTTCTGTCGGATTCACAATCCATTCAAACTCTTCGGGATTGATCAGAAATCCCAATTCCATTAAAACAGATGGAGCCACGGCAGGACGAGTCATGGCTAAGTTGTTCCAGAATACACCATAGCTCGGACGGTTCAACTTGGCAACTAAATAATTGTGCAAAAACATTGCCAAACTGTGCGCTTGCGGGTGAAACCAGAAAGCGCCGACGCCTTTAGTCTTAATCGCGTCGCCGTTATCTGGCAAAGCATTGTAGTGAATTGAAATTGCGATCGCAGGTTCTTCTTTTTGAATCATTTCCACTCTGGGTGGCAAATCCAAATCGACATCTTCAACCCGCGTCATTAGCACATTTGCGCCCCGATTTACCAATTCCTGTTGCACCAATTTCGACACCGTTAAAGCTACTGTTTTTTCCCTAATTCCCACTGGACTCACAGCACCTCCATCCTCCGGCCCGCCGTGTCCCGCATCGATGAGAATCTTAATTCCCGACAGCGGTTTTGCTTGCGACACAGGTATCATGCTTGTATTCGCCGGCGGGTTTTTTAAAGACAGCACTAAAGTTGTGCCCTCGTATCTCAATTTATAGCCCCACTGCTGGGCAGATTTGAGATTAAAAGTATATTGTACTTGCTGGGGCGCGATTTGTTGCCATTCCAAACGCGAAATTACCGGGTCATCAGAGAGGCGAATAATGTCAGTTTGAGCGGTAGTATTGTACAGGGTTAAAGTGAAAGTGCGTTCTCCTTCCTGCACGGTGACTGGGACGGGTGTTTCTAAGGGAAATAACACCTCTGTCCAGCCGGAAACTTGACGCGAGCTGGCGCTGCGAATAATCGATCGCGGAGGCACTGTATCCTTGACAATTCGCACTTCCGCTGCTTTAATCCAAGCACCGTAATCGAGTCTGAGCCATTCTCCCTCGCGCCCGATAATTGTTGCTCGCGTTCCCTTCGGCAGCGGTGTCATCCGAGAAAAATCTGTACTCGCCCCGGTTCGGGCAACACCCGGATCTGCCGTTACTTCTGCTATTTCTAAATCCGCCGGAGACAGAATAGAAATCTTGCCAGTACCTTGTTGGCTGATAGTTTGACCGTTCATTGTTAGCTCAAACGATGGCACGCCTAAATCAACTGTTTCTCCCTTAGACGAGAGGGCGTTTTCAGGGGTTTTACCGCAGCCTTGATACTGTTGGCTGCCGCCTTTTTTGATCGGGGAGTTTTCACCTAACAGTACAGATTTGTTGTCTGGTAGTTCGACTTGCGATCGCGCTTTTAAAGGAATAGTAACGCCCGCCAATTTTACCGAAACTTGAGCATTGGCAGGTGCGATCGCCCCAAAGCAAATATATTCCCCCGGCAAACTCGCCACATCGACTTTTGGCGTCAGAGAATCTTTAGCAAAAGCCAATCCTACAGGGACTTCCGGCTGATTCGACTCGCGCGTCACCTTAATTTTGACTTCCTGATTTTCGTAACGCAATGTAAAGACATTTTCGCCGAGTTGCAGCGGAAAAGTCGGGGCGAAGTGCCCGGATGCGGTGCGCGAAATTTGGTTGCCATTTACTAAAACTTGTCCCGGTGCGGGCGCTGTACCGATAAAAAAGATGCGATCTGCTGTAGTTTTGTGGTTACTTGGAGGATAAGCGACGAACAAAGGTTGAGCGGCGACAGCTACAGAGGCGATCGCCACGATCATCCCAAACACAACTAATCCTAAAAATTTTCTCATTCTAAATCGCAACTAATTGAGAGCCTGTTGATTATTTATACTAGAACTTGCCCTAAGAAACCGGATTTCAGAGGATTAGTCGTACGTCTTATTTACTAGACAGAATCTATTTTATCAGGTTTGTAGTTGCAATTGAGCGATCGGCAATATAAATTCCCGCGTAAAACCATTAAGTTTTAATTAATTCAGAGGGCGTTCTCCACAGTTGCTCCAACCTATTCGCCGGCATCGTCAAATACAAAACATCCCCCGTACTCAGACAACAATTCAGCAAATCCCAGCCGTGGAGAGTTTGACACTTAGTTTCCACATAAAGAGGCACAAAATCCGCAGACTTAGCAGCATCTTGAATGCGGTGGCCGCAGAAAGGATGGTTTGGCGTAATCAAAGTGCCCAAGCAAACCCACAGACTGTCAGCAGTCATTCCGTTGCCCAAAATTCGACCTCCAATCGCCGCCGCCGCGAAAGCAGGAGCCGCCAATTCCGTCGGGTTCAAAACTCCTTCAAACTCAAAAACTTGCTGCACCATTAAAGCAAAATGTGGGTCTTGATTGCGGACTATAACTGATAGTTTTGGTGCCAACCCTTTAGCGCTCAAGGCAATTTCGACATTAGACATATCGCTGCTAGTTACCGCCAAAAGTGCTGCCGCTTGCTTAACATTAGCAGCTTCCAGAGTTGCGGGCAAACTGGCACTTCCCTGAATGAGCGGAATTTTCATTGAGCGAGCCGTGCTCAGAAATCTGCTGTTCGGATCTTGCTCGATCACCACAATATCGTAACCGTTAGTGTGCAGTTCTTTAGCAATTTGGATACCCATTCCTCCGAGTCCGCAGATAATGTAATGATGGCGCTGCGGAACTCGCGCCACATCCCAATATTCGGTAAAGCGAGTTCCCAATACATAATCGTTGAGCAGTGCGTAGCAGATGCCGATGATGCCGGCTCCAACTAACATCATGACCACGGTAAATAGTTTAATGCTTTCGGGAGCTTGTTCGGCTACTTTTTCATGACCTCCGGCTCCGGTAATCATCCCTACTGAGAAATAGAGAGAATCGACTATTGAGATATTATCGTCAACACAAATATAGGTAGCAGTAGCAACGGCAATCATTGACAGCAGCGTCAGTACAACAATTACTGCTGCTTGGCTGTGCTGCTGAAATCTGTGCAGCTTATTTAATGTTTTGAGCAGTTTTTGAGTTAAAGTTTTTTGGGGGCTGTGGATAGTCGGCTGAGTGGCAACAATTAGCCGATCGCCCTGCTGACACTGCCGATCGGCAAGCACCGCCGATACTAAATCCGTTTTGTTAGCAGCCGGCAGATAATAAATCAACATTCGCGATCGATCGTCCCACAAATCGCTCAGTTTGCGATTTTTCCAAGGATGTGTTTCATCGATATATTCTTCGTGAATCGGCCAAGTGCGATCGAACAAACGCAACTGTCCGATCGCCTGATTTCCGAGAGCCGCAAAGGCAAAAACCGGAGCCGCCAATGATGAAACACTCATGGAAGTGTGAGCGGGCAAAGTGTGGTCAATTCTGTCGCCCAAGCTAGTATTGAACAATCTGTTGATGATGCGAATCTGAGGATTGAGAATCCTCGCTTGCATCAAAATTGCCAAATTCACAGCATCATCGTCTGCTGCAATTACTAAAGTGTGAGCATTTTGAATGCCAGCCGCCAACAAGGTAGAAGCTGCTTGCAAGTTGCCGACAAGCACATCAGAAGTTTCGCCGCGAATTGGGCGATCGCTAATACCAACCACAATCGCTCCTTGCTGTCTCAACAAACAAAAAATCTTGTGTCCCGTGTGGCCCAACCCGCAAACAATGATTCGAGGTTTCATAAAAAGTTATTTGCCAGCCAATTTCGGAGCTGTCCTTGTAGTTTTACTTACCATTGTTGACTCTCCTGGCTTTGCAGAATGTAGCTAAAAAGACTATCTAGGAAACTTGTGTCGCCGTGGTCTGGAAGTTTTGGAACAAGGAAAGGAGAGTGCCGTGTCTCTAAAGCCGCGTTCACAAGTTTTGAAACAAGGACACAGCAGTGCCCTGTACCTACAGATATAAGGTGCAACTAACCTAATTTAAGATTTGAAAAGTATCCGGGTGCGACAGCCAACCAGCAGAATGTGAATAGGCAGGGACAGGACACTGCCCTGTCCCTAAAACTATGACTTCCTACATAAATTTAGCTGCCTTAGCGGCAGGAGTTATTATGAAATTGACTGCACCCTTATTAGCATCCGCTTTAGTTTTCGCCGGTACTGTCGCCTTTGCAAGCAAAGTGCAAGCAGCTCCCAGCAACTCTTGGAATAGCACTAGAACCACTTTTCAGTGCGTTACTTCCGGTCGGAATTTTGTTACAATTGCGCGGCGCGGAAATGTCACGACTGATCCAATGATTCTGTGGAAATCTACCGAGTTCGGCCGCGAATATACACCTTGGCAGCGCTGTCAAATTGTTTCCAATAGATTGACCAAAGCTGTTGCCGAGAGTGGCGGAAGATTGAGCAACTTGCAGTTAACAACAGGAATTGTTAATAATTTGCCCGTAGTTTGTTATGTGAACGGACGGGGGCGCTGCAACTCTCAAAATCTGCTGTTCACCCTAGACAAGCGCAATGCTAAAAATCCCGGTGATGCTTTAACGAGATTGATTAATTTTGCCCAAGACGGCAGCGGGCCCGTGACAACTTTCAGAACCGGAGGTCAATCGTCTGCACCGCAGTTTGTTCCCTTTGGAGATATGGTCGATCGAGCTTTTAATTCTCCAAACAATAAACCGTCCGTTCCTGTAGCAAAACCGCAGGGCGATCGGGGGATTTAATAGCCACGCCTCTAACTTGCACCTGACAAATTTTGAAACTATTGTGGGGAGTAGGGGTTGGGCTTCTAGCCCGCCCCTAAATATTTATATTAAAAAAACTACACTGTCACCCCTTCAATCTTCTCATCAGTTAACTCGTACAACTCGCGCAACTGCTGCAACTTGTCCGCATCCGGCAGCCAAAAACCTCGCCCGTTAGCCTCCAACATTCTGCCGACAATATTGCGAAAAGCTTCAGGATTGGCCTCCCGCAACTTCTTCGCCATCTCTTCATCCAAAGCATAAGTATCAGCAGCCTGATCGTAAACCCAACTATCAGTAAAATCAGCCGTTCCGCCCCAACCAATTAACGCCGTCATGCGCTGCGAAATTTCATAAGCGCCGCCCGAACCTTGATTGACCATCGCGTTAGCCCACTTAGGATTTAGCAACTTAGTTCGATATTCCAAGCGCAGCAAATCTTCTAAATTGCGCGGAGTTGTATCCTTAGAAAAACTTTCGACAAAACTGGTATTGACTTTTTTTCCGCGCTGCTTTTCTGCGGCTTTCTTCAAACCGCCAGTATTTGCATAATACTCTTGAATATCAGTCAAACCGTATTCAACAGAATCAATTTCTTGAATTATGCGATCGCACCCTTGCAACAACTGAGTCAAAACCTCCGGCCTCGCTTCCCCCTTGTCCTTTCTCCCGTAACTAAAAACATTGCGACTTTCCCAAGTTTTCCCCAACTCATCCCCCGATTCCCAACTACCATCAACAACCCTATCGTTAACCAAAGAACCAAAATCCCCAGCGGGATTAGAAAACAACCTCGCCGAATAATTCTGCACACCTTTTGCCTGCAAAATTAAAGCGTGTTTGCGGATAAAATTCTCCGACTCCGGTTCATCAGCATCCGCCGCCCGCACAAACAAATCATCCAACAATTCAATAATATTCACAAAGCTATCACGGAAAATACCCGAAAGATTTCCCAACACATCAATCCGGGGATGACCGACATCAGCTAACGGTTTTAATTCATAGCGAACAATGCGGCCAGTACCTTCTTTTAGAGGTTCAGCCCCCACCAATTCTAGCAGAATTCCAATTGATTCGCCCCGCGTTTTAATCGCATCCAAACCCCACAACATCACCGCCACAGTCTCAGGATAATTCCCCTGTTCCTCAAGGTGCTTCTCAATAATTTTCCGAGCAATTTCCCGCCCCCTTTCATAAGCAGCCGGAGAAGGCATCCGATAAGGGTCTAAAGCGTGAATATTCCTGCCAGTGGGCAACACCCCAGCCCCATCCCGCAACAAATCCCCACCCGGTGCCGGCAGAATATATTCCCCATTCAAACCCCGCACAAGATTAGTCAACTCATCCGTCGTTTGCAACAGCAAATCCCGCACCAACAAACCCTCCTCAAAAACCCCATCAAACCCCTCTTTCTCTTCCTCTCTGCGCCCTCTGCGCCTCTGCGGTTCATTTTCTTCAAAAACCAGTTTTTGCACCTGTTCCTGTGATAACCTCTCCCCAAAATAAGCCTCAAGATAAGAGGTCATTTCCTCAGAATTAGGCGGTTCCCCAAGAACGTGCAAACCCGAAGAAAACAAGCGACATTCCACCACCTGCAAATACTCGTAAAGCTTCACCAGATAGCGGTTAAAAGCATCAGCACTGAACATTCCCACCGTCTCAAAACTAAAAGAAATACCCAACTTTCGAGCCTCATCAAACGGACAATCAGCCTCCAAACCGCTATCTGAAATTTTATTACAAATAGCCTCTTTCAGCACATAATTCTTTGCAGTATCTTCCCTATATTCCGCAATCAAATCCCGCAAAGCCATCAATTCCTTGTACAAGCCAGCGCGACCGTAGGGTGGCACGTTGTGAGAAATCAAAACACCGTAACCGCGCCGTTTTGCTAACATCGATTCCGAGGGATTGTTGGCAGCATAGATATAAAGATTCGGCAAACTTCCCAACAGAATATCCGACCAAGAATAGCCAGTATTTCCCAGAGGAGATCCCGGCAACCATTCAACAGTGCCGTGCATTCCGAAGTGAACCACAGCATCAGCTTGCAAATCATTTTGCAGCCACTTGTAAAAAGCAGCGTATTGAGGGTGAGGCGTCAAATCGCGATCGAACATTAAGCGCATCGGATCGCCCGAAATTCCCAGAGGCGGCTGCAAACCTATCCAAACATTCCCCAGTTGAATGCCACCGATTTGGAACTCATCGCCGTCTGTCTTAATGCCCGTACCAGTCAGAGAATTCCACTGTTTTTCTATACGAATTGTTAACAAATAGCCCAGCCATTTCTCCAGAGTTTTAACATTAACAGTATTGCCGTAAACTCCCTCAGGATCTGCGTTAATCCGCGTTAATCCGCCTGCATCTGCGGTTGCATCATCCGCCTCTTTCACCCTGCGAATTAACTCCTCACCGTCAGCCGGAATTTCTCCAACTGTATAACCTGCTGCTTGAAGTTTGTGCAGGAAATTTAGCAGCGATTTCGGTACATTTAATAAAGCGGCCGTACCCGCCGCACCGTAACCGGGAGGAAACCCGTAGAGAATAATCGCAATTTTCCTTTCAGATGGGGGAGTTTGCCGCAATTTCACCCAATTGTTAATTCTACTTGTCAGGCGTTTGGCGCGATCGGGCACCAGATAAATATCCTCACCCACCAAACCGCCTAGGGGAACAGGATCGATCGCGCCATCCAACTCAGGTAAAGCATACAATACCACACTTTGCAAACCTCCAATCCCCTGACGAGTCCAAGAATGGATATCCTGAATCAGCAGAGGTGCGGACACAAAATAAGGTACATTTTTAGCAGTTAAAATGCGCTTAGCAACTTCCACCTGCCTTCCACCCTCCATCGAACCAGCAGGCCCGCCAACCAAAGGAAAGCCAATAGTAGAAACAATCGCATCAACTTCCACAGCATCTTTAGAAAGAGAAAGAGTTTCAATATTGCCTTGTTTTCGCCGCGCAGTTTCATCAGCAGTAGTCATCCAATCCCGCACCGCCACATGGCCTTCAACGCCATTGATAAAAATCGGCAAAGGCACAATTCCCGCATCTTCAAAATAGCGAATCAATTGAGGAATATAAGGCTGCTTGGTGATAACGTGTTTGCGGTAAAGCAAGATGCCCACAACAGGAGATTTTACTTGATATGAATTTTGGAACCCATTGGTTCCAAATTTTGTGGAACGGGCATCTTGCCCGCCCCTAGCACTTTGATTACCGAGATACCAATCCAAATATTGCCGAGGCGATTCAAAATAACCATTATAATCAGGATGCAATAAACCCATATTGGGAGTTTCCACAGGCGGCGGAATTTCTCCAACCTTCAGCCCCAAATACTTTTCGGAAATAATCCAAAACATCGAGACAACATTATCCGCACCGCCCGCATTCCAGTAACCATAAATAATCAGCCAGTTACGCAAATCTTGCACTTTTTGCACCGGCACATATTTTAATAATTTCGGCCCAACCTTCAAAAAGCTGATATAACCAGCCAGCTTATCTTCTTCTCGCCCATTGCTGAACTTATCCAGAATAAACTTAACAGGCTTCGGCATTCCCTTCGGTTTGTCGCCAATTTTAAAAGCGCCAATTTGAGTAAGACTCATCAATTCCAAAGCAGACTCAAAAACCAGGCGAATCGGAATATTTTGCACCCTTTCTCGCAGCCACATTACCGCATCGTAATCAAACAGCAAACTCCCGAAAAACACATCAGCATTCGCGAGGGCAGCCGCTACAGCGTCGGGTTCGTCTGCGAGGGCGCGATCGCTAAAAACCCGTACTTCCAATCCCTGACAGCCAGAAACAGCCAACTCGGCAGCTTTGCGGTACAAATCGGCATTAAAAGATTCAAACCCAGCAATTAAGACAATGCGTTTCACAGCCCAACCTCGAAATATTTGCGTCTTTTAATGATAAACTAATCGCAGAGATTCACAGACAAGATGCCTGTGCCAATAATTAAACAGAAAAACTTCTTGCTTCACTTCTTACTCTTCCTTCGCGCCCTTCGCGCCTTCGCGGTTCGTCAAATATTTATTCTGAAAGTAACAAAAGATTAAAATAATCAAACCACTCCAAGCACACACATAATTAAAACCGTGAATCTAATTCCTCCCGCAATAGTTATCTTAGGTCAAAACAGCCAGCCGATCGCCAAAAAAATCTCCGCACATTTTCCCGGTTCCCAGATTTACGGTTTAATCGATCGCACGAACGACACAGACATCAACTTTAGCAACTTCGGCGAAACATTGCGGGAATTATTTGCAACAGAAACCCCAATCATCGGCATCTGCGCCGCCGGAATCATCATCCGCACCCTCGCCCCGCTGCTGTCAGACAAACGCGCCGAACCGCCAGTTTTAGCCGTCGCAGAAGACGGAAGCGCCGTCGTACCGCTGCTGGGCGGTTTGCACGGCGTTAACGATTTGGCCAGAGAGATTGCAGCAGCCCTCGGCGTACAACCTGCAATTACCACAACCGGAGATATCCGGTTTCGCACCGCGCTGCTGAGTCCTCCCCAAGGCTATTATTTAGCGAATCCAGAGGACGCGAAGACTTTTATTTCAAATTTGCTCGCCGGGGCAAAAGTACGCCTAGAAGGGGCTGCAAGCTGGCTTTCCGAGAGCAATTTGCCGATCGCCCCCGACGCAAAATTGACGGTCCGCGTCACCGAAAAAGCAATTGCGCCAACGCCCGATTGTTTAGTTTACCATCCGCAAATTGTGGCAGTTGCACTCACGAAGCTATCCAATATTGAGCCGGAAATAGCGGTTTCATTTGTCCAGCAAGCCTTGAAAAATGCAGGTTTAGCGCCAGCTTCTGTTGCGGGATTCTTTGCATTAAAAGATGAAATGGGAAATCCGGCACTTGAGGCAGTTTCACAATATTTTAAAGTCCCCGTCCGCTTTTTCAATCTCTCCGAACTTGTCGAATTAGACTCAATTGAATTCATCGAAAATAAGACCGCACAAATTGCCTTGACAGCAGCCGGTGCCAACAGTCACTTAATCGAGTCCGATCGCCCAAACGCATTGAATTGCGCGATCGCCCTGGCCGCCCAACCCTTTGATGCTAGGGCGATCGGAATTAGCCGCGGCAAACTGGCGATCGTCGGTACGGGCCCTGGAGGCGCGCCCTGGATGTCCCCGGAAGTTAAGGAAATTCTGCGCGAAGCCACGGATTGGGTGGGTTACAAGTTCTATCTCGACTTAGCCGGAACTCTGCGGGAAGGACAAAAGCGGCACGATTCCGACAACCGCGAAGAGATCGATCGCGCGCGTTTTGCCCTAGATTTAGCAGCATCCGGCAAATCTGTCGCCGTCGTTTCGTCGGGAGATCCGGGTATTTTTGCGATGGCTGCAGCGGTGTTTGAGGCGATCGACTTTGATGCCAAACCCGAATGGCAAGGCATCGATATTCGGGTGGCACCAGGCATTTCAGCCATGCAGGCGGCCGCTGCTGCGATCGGAGCACCCCTCGGACACGATTTTTGCGTGATTTCGCTTTCGGATATTCTCAAGCCTTGGGAGGTCATAGAACAGCGGATTGCGGCTGCGGCTGCTGCCGATTTAGTTATGGCATTTTACAATCCCATCTCGAAACAGCGGATTTGGCAACTCGGAAAAGCGATCGAGATTTTGTTGCAAAGTCGCGATCCTAAAACCCCCGTCGTACTAGGGCGAAACCTCGGCCGGCCCGGTCAATCTGTGCGGGTTTGCACCCTCGGCGAATTCCAGCCGCAAGACGCTGACATGAGAACTTTAGTTATTGTCGGTTCGAGTCAGACTCGGATTATTCCCCGCAAATATGGAGATGTTTGGGTTTATACGCCGCGCAGGTACGAAAAATAAGTAAAGCAAAGCAGCAAAAACTTAAGAAATAAGCAATTGACTGAAAGCTAATGGACTTTGACAAGGAGATATTTTGATCTCGCTGGGGGAACTCTAGTTTAAGAAATGGCGGCGAATCACGCGATCGCGATCGACCTCTTATTTCATCTCATGGTTTTCACTGAGATTGATCGGTGAGCGCCTTTGATTACAGAAATCCTCGGTACTGAAAGATCTCGGCTTCCGGAAGCCGAGTTTCTCTGGCAGATATCGATAGAATTTAGAGTTAGACTCAACCGTAGTAAGGATTTCAGCTTCATTTGGGGAGATATCTAATTTACATCTCACGAAACAAAGAGTTTTTTATCTAGCCATAATAAAATTAAGGGCGATCGATCTCTGCTCAATTCCTTAACCTTACGGTAATCTTACGGTAAAAAAAGAGCGCTTTCACCAGGATGAGTTTTCTATGTCTGTAGATATAGGAGAAAAAGATTTTTATGATAACATACCTTTAACCAAAGGTTAATAGAACGGTTAAGAGAACATGAAATTCCAAATTCCTCTAAATCCAGGAGCTGTAACCCAGTTGCTGCTTCGAGTGGTGGTCGGTCTAGTTGTACTATCTTTCTTAAGTCAGATGACTTTGTATTTTTTGCCGGATTACCCGTCTAGAGACTTCTTGGCAAACAAATTCAACGTTGATCACGAGGGGAACATTCCAACCTTCTACTCATTTTTGGCATTGCTGTTTGGTTCTCTATTGCTGGGTGTGATCGCCCATGCGAAAAATTTGGATAGTTGTCGCTACAAGCATCACTGGACAATTTTATCGTTCATCTTTTTATATCTATCTTTAGACGAAGTGAGTCAATGGCACGAAAAGCTTGTTAACCCGATGCGAAGCCTGGTAAATGCTACAGGATTTCTTTACTTTAGTTGGGTTGTGCCGATGGGTTTTCTAGTAGCGATATTTCTCTTATCCTACAGTAAGTTTCTGTTCCACCTTCCGGTTTCTACAAGAAAATTGTTTGTGGCAGCAGGCGCTCTTTATATTGGAGGAGCAATCGGAATGGAAATGCTAGCGGGATACATAGTTTATACAACGGGACCGGGGAATCATCTATTTTACGTGATAGTAACGACCCTTGAAGAGTTTTTAGAAATGCTGGGCATCGTTGTATTTATCCACGCCTTGATTTCATATATCAAGACATATTTAGGCGGCGTAAGTTGGAATATTTACATACCAGGAAAGAACACAGAAGTTACCGAGAATCAAACTATGGGTATACCTGCCCTTAACGAACCAGCAAACAGAAAGCTATCCAAGTAAATCACTTGAAAGCGGGTTGGATGGACGAAAATACTGTATTCAGGTCTTTAATCAGGATAAAAAACCAGGTTTCTTTGGTAGTGATGCGTGCTGAACCGGAGGTTCTGTGCTCTTTGGCGCACCAAACGACTAATATGTAGGGTGCTTGCTAAACTAAAGACTAATTAAAGGTGGAACAGCTTAGAGATGACATCCTCACCTTTACCAGAAAGTCGCTAAGAGCAACCTTTGCATTAGGATTTGACGGCAAATGACTTGTAAAACTTGCCTCTTCTAATACATTAATTAGCCGATCGCGCTCTTGCTGATAAAATTCTATATCTGTATCTTCCAGCACAGATTTTTCCTCCCCAGCCAGCTTGCGATCGATCAAATCAGGAATATACGACAACTGGAATTTCTCGTTAAGTTTCACCAAATTCGCCTCAACTTCCCCGGTTTGCATCAAGTGAATCCCAGCCAGCAACACCCGGTAAACGTACAGCAGCGGCTTAACCCGACGCGGGCGTTCTTTCTCAAACAATTTCCATTGAGTTTTAGCAAAACCGAGATAGTGATGGCTGTGGTGCTTGGTAATGCAATTAGAGGCGATATCCTTTAATTCCTCGTGTTCCTTTGTACTGTAAACTATGAGCGGCGAATACAGTTGTTCTAGCACGTAGCCGTTGCGCTTCAACAGCATCTCAAAAAATTTCTTGATGTCGTGAGTTACTAAATCGAGTTGCATTCCCTCCCGAACTTCCGAAACTTCGATTGTTTCTTCTCCAGAAATTAGTCCAATTACTTTCGGTAGCGGCAAGATGTGTACTCCCCGCAAGTCGAAGTCAGAATCTGCGGAAGGAAAGCCGTATAAATGCGAACCGCTGACAGTCGCAAACAGCAGCGGATAAGGTTGAACGGAGATAATTTGGGCGAGATTCGAGATGTATTCTGTCATTTATTCCAGTCCATGCAGGCGGGCTTTGTTTCACAAGAAGCGATTTCAAGATCCGATTTCGATCGCACCTCTACGAGATTTAATCAAAAACAGGTTCGCTTTCTCGTAATTAGGACGTTCTGGCAGCTTAGTTGCAGCAAAAGCGCGATCGAACTCACCGTGCAAGCTCAACCGCCAGCGATTCACCTCATCCCAGGATACTTCTTGGTTGCGGATAGATAAAAGTTGCGATCGATAATCCTGCACGCGAACGGGTACAAACCCCTCCTTTAGCACCGTAATTCCTGACAGCAGCAAGCGAATTAAGTGCATCGCGTGCTTCCAACGAATTTCCCCGGTGTTGCGAAGGTCTTGCTCCATTTTTTTAAATTGAGATAAAACGTAGCTATTGTAAGTTTGATAAACCAATTGAGAAAGAAAGATTTCCCGAATTTCCAGCAATTCTTGTGCTACAGGAGAAACAGTTTCTACTAAAGGCGTGTACAAACATTCTAGCACATTTGGATTAGCTTTTAGTGCCAAAACTAAAAACTTTTGCAGTTCCCAATAGCATTCCTGATTTTCCTTGTTTTCCAATTGTTCTGGAATGCCGTAAAGCGACCAATGAAGTATTGCCGGCGGCAGGTAAATCCCGCGTCTATCCGTATCGGATTGCTCGTTATCAAGACCGTAGGCTCTCGAACCAAGAATGCAGCGGTAAATTACAGAATCATAGAGGTTGTATTCTGCAAGAAAATCTCCTCCTGACTGCAATCCTTCGCTCTGAAACTGCTTGCGGATACTGACTTCGTGCCGCCGCAGACTAACTTGTGTTCCGTCTGGGAGTTTGACTAAATATGCGTGGGAATTGTCCGTAGGCGATTGAACGATGACGCCTACTAATCCCGGTTTCCAAGATTGGTCACTGGCGGGGTTTTTGACCTCGATTTTGGTGACAATTTGGGTTCCTGCGGGGATGATTAAGTTGAAATTTTGAGGAATATTGGCATTTGCCATGAGGAAACCTCCTGCGGATACACGAGCTACAATGTTAGTGTAGCATATGTGTAGTATAGAAATGGTTTTGGGCGATCGGCTGTTTTTGCCTTGTTGAACAGTTTCTAATTCATGATCGATTTACAACCAGTTCCGCGAAGTGGTGGAGTATACGGAATTAGAGCGCACTGTCAGCAATCGGGCTACGCTGCGGAGAAAGTGGGAAGATATTATGGAGGTTGGCCACAAAGATGAGTGGGGGCGGTATCTGACTCAGGGTAAAATATATTTCCTCAGCACTCAGGTTGCACCGTTGCTGCGGTTTGTGGCGGGGATGGACGTGGTGGCGCGACCTTTACGAATAAGGTGGAACACTTGAAGCTGGAAATTCGGACGGATGGGGCAAAACCGGGGACGTTTGAATCTATCATAGAAGATGTGACTCGATAGCCTGATTTTGTCAAAACTCAGGGTCACGCCTACAATCGATAGAAGCATAGATTGTGCTAATAGATTTGGAAGTACGCTAGAAAACAAGGATAGTAACATTCTTATGCTAAGACGTCAAGACCCTAAGCCTGAGATTCTGCGAATAGAGGAATTAGTTCAACGAGTCAAAGCTGGTGATATAAAATTGCCTAAATTCCAAAGAATTTTTGTTTGGAATAGAACGGATATCTTAAATTTGTGTGATAGCGTTTATAAGGGATATCCTATCGGTAGTATTCTGCTTTGGTTCACTAATGAGAAACTAGCCAGTGAACATAAAATAGGTGATTTAGAAATTAATCAAAGAGCAGAAGAGTACCCTGTAAATTATTTACTAGATGGACAACAAAGACTTTCTACTCTTTGTGGCGCCCTTTATTGGAATGGAACAGATATAAATAGTACATGGAATATTTGCTTCGATCTGGAAAAAGAACAGTTTTTTTATCCTAAAACTTACCAAGAAGTTTGGCATTTTCCAATGAACAAATTATCAGGAACCTTTGATTTTATTAATCAATGTAGGCGTTTTGAATCACATCCTAACAAGGAAAAGTATGAAGAAAACGCACAAAGACTTTTGCAAACCATAAAAGATTACAAAATTGCGGCTGTTACTATAAAAGACATGAGTCTCAATGAAGTAGCACCGATTTTTGAGAGGATTAATAGTACGGGGCGTGCATTAACTATAGTTGATTTGATGAGAGCTGCTACTTGGAGTGGCAGCTTTGACTTGAACGATGGGATGAATGCTGTAAGAAAATCTCTTGAACCCAAAAAATTTGATGATGTTTCTGATGGTGAAATTCTTAAAAATATATCTGCCACTTCTGGATTTGGAATACTTAAAGACGATATAGATAAGCTTAGAAACCTCAAGTCATTACAACTTCAAGAGTCTGTAAAAAAATGTATCAATTCCTACAAACTAGCGGTAGATTTTCTGACATCTGAATTACCGTTAGCCTCTAATGCTTATGTTCCTTATAACTTACAGCTAACTTTGTTAGTGGAATTTTTTGGTATTTGCCCAAATCCTACACTTAATCAAAGAAATGTTTTGAAGAGATGGTTTTGGCATACATCTTTTAGTAGTTATTTTAGATCTTCTAACTATAGTTTAGTTAGAGGAGCGTTAAATCAAATCAGAAAATTTGCTGAAGGTGAAATTCAATTTTTAGAAATAGATCAACCAATCAACTATAAAGCTATTTTTTCTGAACCCTTTACCTTAAAGAAGGCATCCAGTAAAACTTTTGCACTTTTACTGGCTAGCAACAAACCCAAAAGCTTACTCGATGGTTCATCTATTGATATTTATAAAGCATTGGCTGTTACAAATAAGTATGAATACCATCATATATTTCCTATAAATTTCTTAAAGAGACTTAATGAACCGTCGGAGCGTATTAATATGCATACCAACATTTGTATGCTCAGCTTAGACAACAATAGAAAAATTTCTGACTCTAAACCTTCGAAGTATTTCCATCCGCTAAAGACAAGTTTGGGTTCTGATTTAGATGAGGTTTTAGCTAGTAATTTTATAAGTACAGAGGCTTATGAGGCATGCTTACATGATGACTACAATAAATTTATAGAATTAAGACTTGAACTTTTAATTAACACTATCAAAAATTTAGTAGGAAAATCAGTTGAACCATTGTAGCGGAAACACATAGAAGTCAATGTCTTTACCCCCTATGACAACAAGTATGGGATAGCATGGAATTCTAGGTCAGACGAAAAACATTAAGCCCTTAAGGGATCAGAAAATAATTTAAATGGGCAATACAGGATTTGAACCTGTGACCCCTTCCGTGTGAAGGAAGTGCGCTACCACTGTGCTAATTGCCCGCAGATAATTAAGATACCATACCAAGTCCAAATTCGCAACTAAATTTTTCCTAAAAAATCAGCCGCTGGTTTCCGAGTGTAACTCGACACAATGCCAAGAATACAGGCATTTGTCGAGTCTGGCATCAGTTAACCTGCCACCACCCCGCCGCTGGGCCGACAAACCGCACTACAATCCACCAAGCCGCCAAAAGGCCAATCCCGATCCAGCTTCCCCGACTTGTCCACTTCACAAAATCTTGGCTTTGGGTTTTCGTGATTGGCAGCCAGGGAACGATGCGTTCTTCTTTACCGTATTCGTCGCCGATCGACTCTTTGCGACGCTTAGATTCACCCATAATCTTTGTCTACTAAATTAGATTTCAACTGGATACCTAACAAAATTATACGCCAACAGGTCATCTCAAGCCTGCGTCAGCCAAGTCGTATCCAAATAATCAATCCTCGCAAAAGGACTCAAAGCCGCTAAAACCTGCTGTCCATAACTGCGGTGAATCACCCTGCTGTCGAAAATCGCCACAACCCCTTGACGTTCTCGCACCGGCGCGATCGCCCGCTGCAATTCATTCAGCGCCGCCGGCAGCAAATACAACCGAAACCAATCCTTGCGCCGTTCTTTATAATAAGCCACACGCGCCGTCACCAAAGGATTCTCCAAAGAAGGTAGCGGCAAAGTTGCGATCGCCAGCAAGTGAGGCGCCCTCAATTCCCCCTGATGTTCCCGCCAAAACTCCCACCCCGTCACCAAAATCGCATTCTCGCCCACATCAGTCTTTTCTACCTGCACGCGAGAACCGAACTCAGAAGCCAAAATCGCCGCCAGCCTTGCCTTCAGCGGTACATCACCAACAATCAGCACAGTTAAACCCGCCACCGACGCGCTCATCAACAGCAAAGTCCGAATTTCTTCTATTAAAACACCCTGAAATTCCGGCGTATTTGGCAGCGGCAGCCAGTTGGGAATGTACAGTTGAATTAATTCGCTTTGTCGATCGGGCGAAAACTTAACGCTCGTCAATTCTGGAAGCCCCAACATTTCCCGGAAGATCGGAGCCTTCGGTTCCACATCCACCGCCCCCCCAATCAACACCACAGGCTGACAATCCCAAATTTTGCTCAAAACCTCAGCCACCTGCACCGGCGCGCAGTACAGAGAAAATGACCCAGCCTCCCGATGAATTTCCGCCCACCGCAGTTTTCCGTTTGTTTCCCACCGCTGCCAAAAATTGCTCCAAGCAGCCGGAATTAGGGGGTTTGGCTCGATCGTTTCAAACAGCCCCTGCAAAATATTTTGCTCTGCGGTTTCCAGCAAATAGCACTCCTCTGGTTTCGCCGGATGCTTAAAGAAAGCCCGCGTTAGCATTACCCGCCCTTGGAGGATTGCATCGGCTTCCAAAGGCTGAGATTGCATTAAATCATTCCAATCAGCCGGTTGCAAACCTGCCGTCAATTGCTGGCGCGTCCAAACTTCCAAGTCATCCACACCGTCAATAATTGTCGGAATATTCCTGTGAAGTTCCGAATTCCCCGCAAAGCGAGCCGCCAGCCAAGACTCTGGATCGGCTAGCATCAATCCTCGCCCAGTGGCATTATCGGAATAAGTCTCGATCGACCCCTCTGTTTGCAGCCACTCTTGCAAACGCGGAATTTCCACGGCTCTCAAATGCTCGATCAGCGGTGTCGGCGCCACTAAAATCACAGGCTCGGGCCACATCAAAATCGGCATCAAATAACTGACTCGATACCGCTGTTGGTAAGCTCCAGCAGGAAGCCCTGTTTGGATCAGAGCGCTGCGCCCCAAGCGCAAAGCCCGCGCCACGAGCCGCGCCATCGTTAAATGGTGGGGCCAGTGCGGCTCGGAGTGCGATCGCAGGAAGCGGAGCAATGAGTTGTGGACTTCTACCTCAATCAATCGGTTTTAAAATTGACATTTCTCACTCAACATAATCAAAACTGGCCAGAAAATCAACTACTTTTTGACCGAGAGGCAAACTGAATTTACTGTCCTGATGAGTTGCACCTCCCTTCCCAAAATTCCCGTGAGAATTCACCATCAAACTCTCCTGTCCCGAACTAATTAAAATAGTTTGGGTCGGTGACTCAAAAAACTTTGTAGGCTGACTAACCCGTGATATATTAGAGACAAAATTTATCAACTCATTTAATTTATTTGTAGCTGTACTCAATGCTTTACGCAACTGCACTATTCGTTTCTCTTCCAAATTTTGACTTTCGATATTTTTGCCGATAACCATAATATTTCTCTGAGTTTGTACAGCATCCTTAAAAGGAAGAATCGCTAAAAAAGCTGCTGGCAATAAATGCTCATCGCTCTCAAATCTAAAAGTTAGAGTTGTGCGGCGGTAGCCGACTTCAATATTAGGAGGAAAATTCATTGCCCGGTAATGCCGAGCTATTTCGCTGTAAACTGTTGCTAAAGTGCTGTTTGCTGAGTAGTCTAAAAGTGCGTCAACCACAATTTGCACTAACCCAGGCGTGTGATTTAAAAATTTTCTCGATTCTGACGGCGAATTAAATTGTTGAATCTGAGTGCGATCGCCTGCGGGGCTGAGGTCAACCCACTGGCAAGTAATATCCTCTGCGATGATGCCACATCGAGGAACCAAATACAGTTTTGCTCCTGTTAAAGTTGCTCCCCTCAAATCAGCGCCCACCCAATCTGCATTAATCAAATTGGTTTCTGTCAAATCAGCGTGAACGAAACTAGCACTTCCTAAATTAGTATTTCTTAAATCTGCTCCGTTAAGGTTAGCTCCGCTCAATTTAGCAAAGCTCAGATCGGCGCCGTTGAGGTTAGCTCCCGTTAAATCCGCCCATTTGAGGTTAGCTCCTCTCAAATTTGCACTGCTGAGATTCACCCGTTGCAAGGAAGCTTGCCTCATATCAGCATTGCTCAAATTGACGCCGCTAAGTTCTGCTTTAGTCAAATCTGCGCCGTGTAAGTTAGCTTCTTGAAAGTTAGCTGAAGCAGCCGAAGCACCTCTGAGATTTGCACCGGAAAGATTAGCACCGCACAGGTTAGCTTCCGTCAGTTTTACCTCTCTTAAATCTGCTTCAGTCAGGTTTGCGCCGCTGAAGTTAGTTTTGCTGAGTTCGCAGCGGACTAATTCGCTTCTAATCAGGGATGCTCGGATTAATTGAGCTGCACTTAAATCGGCTCTCACTAAGTTTGCTACGTTGATAGTAGCCCCGTTTAAGATTGCCCGCGAAAGATTAGTGCTACTGAGTCTCGCCACATTCAGGTTAGCTTCGCTCAAGTTAGCTTCGCTCAAGTTAGCGCCGCTCAGGTTGGTGACAAATAAGCTAGCCCGCCTTAAAATTGATTGGCTGAGGTTGATGCGGCTGAGATTTGCTTCATTCAGGTTGATTCCTGTGAAATCTCTGTCACCTTCTGTGTATCTCTTGACGAGTGCAAATCGTTTGAGCAGTTCTTCAGCTTGCATTTTTTTTACTTGAATGAAATGGCAATTTTCTAACTTTTATATGGCATGAATAGAAATGATATCAAATTAATTTATAGTATTTACTCACCGAGCTGATAAAAGCTTTTGACAAACTCAATGACCGTATTTAGCGGCGGCGTGGTAAATCTTTGGGCTTTAATTGCAGGACTGATAGACGTTTTGTTGACTCCGGGCAAATTTGTCAAGTTTCTACCAAAATCTGGGTGATAGTGAATCATCAAAGTTTCGGCGCTGGAGTTAGCCAGTACAGTTTGGGTAGGCGATTGGAAAAAACTTGACATCGGTTCGCGATCGAGGCGAATCGGCTGAAGTTTCATTTCCCCTATTTTTCTCATTGCTTTGGTCAGGGCTACGTTTAATTGCACTACCATATTTGAGACTCGGACGCCCAGATTATTACCACTTTGGGGTTGAATCATCTTGATCAGAGTAATCAAATTTTTCTGAGTAAATGCTGCATCACTAAAGGGAATAATCGCAACGAAAGCTGTGGGAAATAGTTCCTCGTCCTGCTCTATTTTAAATGATATGATTGTGCGTCTGGAATTAACTTCGATACTGGGAGGATGGCTCAAACCAGGGTATTGACGGGCAATTTGGCGGTAGGTAGCTGCAAGGACAAAGTTAGCATCGGGGTCGAGGGGTCGATCGACAATAATTTGAACTGTCGGCGGTGTAGCATTGAAAAACCTTTGAGATTCTTCTGGGGTAAAGCGCTGAATGTGGCTGCGATCGCCGTTAGGACTGAGGTCAACCCAATCGCAGGTAATGTCATCTGCTTTGACATCAAACCTAGACACCGCGTAAATTTTTGCCCCCGTCAGAGCCGCCCCCGTCAAATCTGCGCCCACCCAATCAGCGTGAATCAAATTCGCTTGAGTCAAATCCGCGTGTACCAGAGTAGCGTTCAACAGGTTGACATTGCTCAAATTTGCCCCGTACAAGTTGGCACCGCTCAATCTCGCTTCATCGAGGTCAGCACCGCTCAGGTTCGCTCCGCTGAGGTCACCCCACCGGAGATTAGCGCCTCGCAAGTCAGCGCCACTGAGGTTTGCCTGAGACAGATTAGCTTGTCTGAGTTCGGCATTGCAGAGGTTGACTCCTCGCAAGTCTGCCCTGCTGAGGTCGGCTCTGTGCAAGTTGGCCCGTTCCAAGTTGGCCGCTATTAGGGAAGCGCCTCTCAGGTGAGCCCCGCTGAGGTCGGCTTGCTCTAGATTGGCTTCTCTGAGGGTTGCTTCTCTCAAATCTGCTTCGCTGAGATTTGCACCGGTCAAGTTGGCACTGCTGAGGTCGGCTCGGATCAGTTCGGATCTGATCATTGTAGCTTCGACGAGTTGGGCTTCTCTGAGGTCGGCTCGAATCAAGTTTGCCACGTTGAGGATAGCGCCGCTGAGGTTGGCTTTGTAGAGATTGGCACCGCTGAGTCTGGCAACATTGAGTTTGGCTTTTCTCATGTTGGCGTTTGACAAATTGGTGCCGCTCATGTTAGTCAGGCTCAAGATTGCCTCACTGAAATTAGCCCCGCTGAGATCGATCCTGCTGAGATTTGCCTCGCAAAGCAGGATAGCAGTAAAGTCTCTTTCTCCTGCGGCATATTTGGTGATGAGTTCTTGGGCATCCATGCTTTTCAATTTCCCTGATGTGTTAGCTAGAACAAAGCTTTGTTGCGCCAACCTTTAAACTAGAATAAGCATTTTTTGTAACTTGATGCAATATACCTAGACATCTATATTGTGGAAGCCTTTTATGAAATCCAAAATGCTAGTGATATTAGCTTGACCTAATTTTGTGCTTTCGGCTAACTTACCCGAGGTTGAGTTGCTCGGATCGTATTTTTTAATCAGGCGCTTGCCGAAGCCTGGGTGGTGATATACGCTGAGTCTTTGGTCGCGCGAATTAATTAAGATCATCTGTGTAGGAATCTGAAAAAAATTGATGCTTTCGCCGATTTTTGGAAAAGAACTGGAAATTTTGATTTGGTCTACTTTGCTAATAGCTTGGTTGAGAGCTTTGCTGCATAACTGGACGTGTTTAGATTCTTTGACGTTAAGTTTGCCTGCATCGTGAGATTGAATCATTTTCATCAAAGCGATCAGGTTTTTTTGAGTGATGGCGGCGTCGTTAAAAGGAATGATGGCAACGTAAGCGGTGGCAAATAATTTATCGTCGCTGTCCATTTTAAAGGCGAGTACGGTGCGCCTGGAGCTGACTTCGATCGTGGGAGGCTGACTTAAACTCGGGTATTGTTGGGCAATTTGGTAATAAGTTGCTGCTAGGGCAAAATGAGCGCCTTGGTCTAAGGGCGAGTCAATCACAATCCGAACTGTGGGCAAGGTTTCGTGAAAAAATTCGTGGGTTCCTCCGGAGTTCAACCAGTAAATTTGACTGTGGTCGCCGTTGGGGCTCAGATCGACCCACTTGCAGGTCATGCCTTCGGTTTTGATGCCGAGCCGCGAAACTGCGTGGAGTTTTGCTCCGGTTAAGGTGGCTCCGGTTAAGTCGGCTCCAATCCAGTCGGCGCGGATCAGATAGGCATTTGTCAGGTCGGCGTGAACTAAACTGGCATTTGACAGGTCGGCGTGACAGAGGTCGGCTCGGCTGAGGTCGGCACCGCTCAATTTGGCTTCGCTCAGGTCGGCCCAGCGGAGATTGCAGCCGCTGAGGATTGCCCAGCGCAAATTGACGCCGCTGAGGTCGGCGCCGCTGAGTACGGCTTGAGTGAGGTTGGCTTGTCTCAGTTCTGTGCCTCGCAAGTCTGCGCCGCTGAGGTCGGCTCGGCTGAGGTCGGCGCCTTGGAGGTTGGCTTGTTCGAGGTTGGCTTCTGTCAAGCACGCGCCACTGAGATGAGCGCCTCGAAGGTTGGCTTGAGCGAGGTTGGCTCCTCGAAGGGTAGCTTCGGTGAGGGTGGCACCGCTGAGGTTTGCGCCGCTGAGGTTTGCGCCGCTGAGTTCGGCTCGAATGAGTTCGGCTCTGATCAGTTTCGCTCCTATCAGTATGGCTTTTTTGAGGTCAACTCGCACTAGGTAAGCGACGTTGAGGTCGGCGTCTGTGAGGTCGGCGCCGCCTAGATGGGCGCCACTGAGTCTGGCAATGTTGAGTTTGGCACCTGTGAGGTTGGTTTTGCTGAGGTTGGCTCCGCTCAGGTTTGCTACACTCAGATTCGCACCCTTGAGGTTGGCTCCGCTCAAGTTGACGCCGCTGAGGTTGGCCTCAGTCAGGTTGATTCCGGCAAAATCTCTTTCTCCGGCGGCATATTTTTTCAGGAGTTCCTCGACTGTCATGGGGGCGGCACCGTATCAAATATCCCCATTTTATTGCTATGAATATCGGTATTGTAGGACTGGGTTTAATTGGCGGCTCGATCGGGCTGGATTTGCGAGCGCGCGGGTTTAATGTTTTTGGCGTTTCGAGTCGGCAGCAGACTTGCTCTCGGGCGCAAGCTCGCGGTGTTGTCAATGAAGCCAGCATACACCTGTCTCTCATGGCAGCAGCCGATGTAGTTTTTATTTGCACGCCGCTGGGGTCGATCGAGCCGATCGTCCGAGAGTTGGTGCCCTATCTTTCCCCTGATACTATTGTAACGGATGTCGGTTCTGTAAAAACACCCATAGTGCAGGCTGTGTCTCCTCTGTGGCCTAATTTTGTGGGGGGACACCCGATGGCGGGGACTGCTGAAAGCGGGATTGAGGCGGCGGTGCCGGATTTGTTTGTGGGCCGGCCTTATGTGGTGACGCCGCAGGCTCAGACGCCGGCGCTTGCGGTGGATAAGGTTGAGGAAATTGCGCGGTTGCTGGGTGCTAAAGTTTACCGATGTGAACCCGAAGAGCACGATCGAGCTGTGGCTTGGATTTCTCATTTGCCGCTCATGGCGAGCGCGACGCTGGTTGCTGCGTGCGATCGAGAGGGCGATCGGGATATTGTTAATTTAGCCCAACATTTGGCGAGTTCGGGTTTTCGGGATACGAGCCGGGTCGGGGGCGGCAATCCCGAGCTGGGAGTGATGGTGGCAAAGTACAATCGAGAGGAATTGTTGCGATCGCTCTCCATTTACCGCGACAGTCTCGATGAGTTCATCAGCGATATCGAAGCCGAAAATTGGCAAGCTCTCGAACACAAGCTGAAGCTGACTCAACAAGCGAGACAGAATTACAAATTGTGAGCCAAAAATTACTTAAAACGGTTCCCGCCTAGATTATGATTTGTGGACGCCTATATATTGAGTTTCAATGTACACTTATTCTCGGCTCAAGCGATTTTTACTGGGTGAATCTCTCCCCACCAGTGCATCTATTCACGAACGCCTGAGCAACGCTGCAGGACTAGCTGTTCTGGCTTCCGATGCACTTTCGTCTGTTGCCTACGCTACTCAAGAAACTCTGCTCGTGCTATTACTAGCGGGGAGTAGCAGTTTGAGTTTATCGCTGCCTATTTCTGGAATTATTATTTTACTGTTGGCGATCGTGGCGCTGTCTTACCGACAGACAATTAAAGCCTACCCCAACGGCGGTGGCGCTTACATTGTAGCGCGAGAAAACTTGGGTATTTATCCTG
The DNA here is from genome assembly GCF_036705385.1 of Microcoleus sp. B3-A4. Taxonomy (NCBI): domain Bacteria; kingdom Bacillati; phylum Cyanobacteriota; class Cyanophyceae; order Oscillatoriales; family Microcoleaceae; genus Microcoleus; species Microcoleus sp. B3-A4. The sequence goes on from NZ_JAUBUI010000010.1 coordinate 41,771, forward strand.
GTTTGGTCGCAGCGGCTTCGTTGATGATTGACTACATTTTAACTGTAACAGTCAGTATTTCGGCTGGGGTGGCAGCCTTGACTTCAGCATTTCCCGGACTGGAACCCTATAGAGTGGAACTGTGCTTATTTTTTATTGTCTTAGTCATGTTTGCCAATCTCAGGGGCGTGCGAGAATCTGGCAATATATTTATGGTTCCTACCTATGCGTTTATCGTCGTAATTTTTATCTTGATTGGCACGGGTTTATATCAACAGGCAACTGGTCACGTTTTGCCGACATTAGAAAATATTCCGGCTAAGGAACCTTTGGGATTATTTCTGCTGGCGCGCGCCTTTGCGGCGGGCTGTACGGCCCTGACAGGAGTTGAAGCCATATCAGACGGTGTGCTGGCTTTTAAGCCTCCTGAATGGAAAAATGCGAGCCTGACTTTGACCTATATGGCGGTCATTCTGGGAGCGATGTTTGTGGGAATTAGTTATTTGGGTAATATTTATCATGTGATTCCTAGCGAACATGAAACGCTCCTTTCTGTGTTGGGAAAACAGATTTTTGGTGTCGGTATATTTTATTACTATTTGCAGGCAGCAACTCTGTTGATTTTGCTGTTGGCTGCCAATACGAGTTATGCGGATTTTCCGCGACTTTGTTATTTTTTGGCGCGGGACGGGTTTTTGCCGAGGCAATTGTCGCTGTTGGGCGATCGACTGGTTTATTCTAATGGCATTAATCTGCTAAGCTTCTGCGCTGCTCTTTTAATTATCATCTTTCGAGGCAATACGAGCGCGGTGCTTCCCCTGTATGCGGTTGGAGTTTTCACTTCTTTTACTCTCTCCCAATCTGGAATGGTAGTTCACTGGTTTAAGGAACGAGGTAAAGGTTGGCAAGTTAGTGCTGTGATGAACGGTGTTGGTGCAGTGGCAACAACGGGAGTTTTGGCTGTAATTCTCGCTACAAAATTCCTTTTGGGAGCTTGGGTTGTCGTAGTAACTATTCCGATCGTAGTCAGTCTATTTTTAGCTATTCGCCGACACTATCGGTATGTAACGGCTCGCTTGAGCATTCAGGGAATAGAACCGAGGTCTTATCTTCCCAGACCTAGAGTTAAGACGGTAACACATCCGGCAGTGGTGTTAGTCGGGCAGTTGCACCGGGGAACTTTCGAGGCCCTTGATTACGCGCGTTTAATTGCTGATGAAGTTGTGGCAGTTCACGTGGATATTGGTTTGACCGATCGAGAAAAATTACAATTAGCTTGGAAAGATTTGCAGTCAGACATTCCTTTGGAAATTCTGGAATCTCCTTACCGTTCTGTTGGTGAGGCTTTGACTCACTTTTTGACTTTGTTTGAAGAGCAGCGACCGGGAGTATATTTAACGCTGATCATTCCGGCTTTTGTGACGCGAAATTGGTGGGAGGGACTGCTGCACAATCAAACTGCTTTCTTTTTGAAAGCGGCTTTGCGGGCTAAAAAAAGTCGGGTTGTAACAACGGTTAGGTATTTTCTTTAAGTAGGGATGGGCAACCACGGGCGATTGCCCCTACTTCCTCGCAATGAAGACTGGAATGCGGTCGGACGCGCTGGCAAAAGAAACCGGGTTTCTTCGCAAATTCTTTGGTTTGGATGCGATTTTTCGAGGCAGAAACCGGGTTTCTGACACCGCTTGGTAAATCATATATAGCAATCCTAAATGAGTCGTAAATTTTTTACCCCACCCCAGCCCTCCCCTTAGTAAGGGGAGGGAGTAAGAAATTCACAAATGATTTAGGAGCGCTATATATTTATTAAAAAATCACTGAAAGGGTTGACATATCAAAAATGATATGTTAGAAGTTGAGTCATTAGAAAAGTTGCCTTTCAACTTATCTTGAAAAAGATTGCGGCTGCTGAACCCAAGTCTTTTGTTCCATAAAAAATCTCTTCAACTTTTGGGGGTTGCTATACAACCCGCATCAGACTATTTATGCAGCAGCCAAAAAACTTGAACAGGCTTTTGCGAGCTTTGTCTCGGCAAGGTCTTGATGTTAGTTACGACAATAAAGTCTACTCGATTTGTCTCAATAGTTCTCTGAAAGAACACTGGCAAGATGCCAGTGCCACAACAGCAGAAGTTTTGCTCCCAGAGGATTTTCCTGTGGAAGCAAAGGCGCTCAAACAGTTAGCAAATTTGGCGAATGTTCGACACCCTCAAGGCGGCTGCGTTTGCCGCGCGATCGCTACTCCTGACTTCCATCCGGGGGATGCGGGGGTGGCGATCGGCTCGATCGTCCAAACAGCAGGAATGGTGATTCCGGCGGCTCTCGGTTCCGATATTAACTGCGGGATGCGGTTACACGTTGCGGATTTGTCGATCGAACAATTCCTCAGTCAGCGCGATCGATTTGTAGAATTGCTCAAAGGCGATTATTTCTTCGGTACTCGCGATGTCAGCATGACTGGAAAAACTGCTCGCGCGATGTTCCAACACGGGATTCCCGGATGGCTGGATGCTATGCCAGACGAGGCAACCGGCAGCGCGGCTAATTCGGATTTCGAGCAGTTGGCCACAGAGTGCGATCGCACTTTCCTCGGCGGTTCCATGAATGGCGATGTCAGATGGGCTCCCGAAGAATTAGTCCCAAATGACGGCTTAGTCAGGGATGGCGGGTTAGCTACCATCGGTGGTGGCAATCACTTTGTCGAAATCCAAGTGGTTGAGGAAGTTGTGGACAAGGCTACGGCTTATGCTTGGGGAGTTCGATCGGGACAAATCGCTTTCATGATTCATTCGGGTTCGCGGAATGTCGGCAAATACATCGGCGGAATGTGGCGCGATCGAGCTTGCGACGCCTGGCCGAAAACTCTGAAACATCCTGAATCCAGGCTTTTCCCGCTGTCTGTGGCAGCAAATCCCGAACTTGTGAGCAGCTACCTGCAAGCGGAAGCAACCGCCGCTAACTACGGTTTTATCAACCGTTTGCTGCTAGCAGAACTTCTGCGCTGGCGTTTGCGACAAGTTTTCGGGGATGTCGAAGCTCCCTTAGTATACGATTTGCCTCACAATATCACTTTAGGTGAAGGTGCCGGCTGGGTAACGCGCAAAGGCGCTTGTCCCGCACATTCCGGTCAGCCTGTAATTGTACCGGGTTCGATGGGCGCGCCGTCTTATTTGCTGGTTGGGAAGGGGAACGATCGATTTTTGCGATCGGCTTCTCATGGTGCAGGAAGGGCGCGATCGCGCTTCGATATGAGTCGCAAAGGTGCTGACAAAACTGACTCCGCTTTGGGATTAACCGGCGTAGATTGCATTACCTGGCGCGAAGAACGCAGAATCGAAGAAGCACCGGCCGCTTACAAGCCAATTCAACCAGTAATTGACGTTCAGGTTGAGGCGCAAATAGTTGGTGTAGTCGCTAAAATGAAGCCAGTGTTAACGTTTAAAGCCTAGGAACGGGGCATTTGAGAATTAAAAATTAAACAAGGGTAAGGTGCGCGCGGAGCACCCTACTAATTTTTAATTCTCGTCCCTATTTCCGATGCCCCATGCCCTATGAATGATTCTCAAGCATCACCAAATCCATCAAAACCTGTCCATCCCCTAAAGCGGCTGCTGAAGTACGGGCGTCGCTACCGCCTGAAAGCTTGGCTGGCAAGTATCTGTTCGCTGCTGAATAAATTCTTTGATTTAGCGCCACCAGCATTAATTGGTATTGCCGTTGATGTGGTGGTGAAACAGCAAGATTCTATCCTCGCTCAGTGGGGCATAAAAGATGTCTTTTGGCAACTAGCCATTATCACTTTTTTGAGCGCGATTATTTGGACGTTGGAATCTCTTTTTGAATATGCCTATGATTATTTGTGGCGCAATTTGGCTCAGGATATTGAACACGATTTGCGTCTGGAAGCTTACAGCCATTTGCAGGAATTAGAATTAGCTTATTTTGAAGAACGCAGCACGGGCGGTTTGATTTCTATTCTCAATGATGATATCAATCAACTCGAACGTTTTTTGGACGACGGCGCTAATGAGATAATTCAGGTAATGACAACGGTTGTTGTGATTGGTGCAGCTTTTTTTGCTGCATCTCCTCTTGTTGCTGGGCTGTCAATGCTGCCGATACCTTTTATTATTTGGGGCTCGATCGCCTTTCAAAATCGCCTCGCTCCTCTCTATGCTGATGTGCGGGAAAAGGTGAGTTTTCTGAACGGGCAACTGTCGAATAATTTGATGGGAATTACTACTATTAAAAGTTTTACTTCGGAAGATTATGAAATTCAGCGCATCGAAGCACAAAGTCAAGCTTACCGCGAAAGCAACCGACGGGCGATCGTACTTTCGGCAGCTTTTATTCCGCTGATTCGGGTTGTGATTTTCTTGGGGTTTATTGCAACACTATTTTTGGGGGGTTTGGAGGTTGTGGCGGGCCGGTTGTCTGTGGGAACTTACAGCGTTTTGGTGTTTTTGACCCAGCGGTTGCTGTGGCCGCTGACTCGCCTGGGAGATACTCTGGATCAATACCAGCGCGCAATGGCTTCTACTAATCGGGTGATGAATTTGTTGGATACTCCGATCGCAATTCACACGGGTGATATTCGGCGGCCGGTTAGTTCGATTAAGGGTGAGTTGGAATTTAAAAATGTTACCTTTTCTTATAATCAAAGAAAACCGATTTTGCAGTATTTTTCTTTGACTCTGCCGGCGGGAAAAACTACTGCGATTGTTGGGGCTACTGGTTCAGGCAAAAGTACGTTGGTGAAGCTAATATTGAGGCTGTACGAGGTACAGCATGGCAATATTTATCTCGACGGTATAGAATTAAATAACCTGAATTTAAAAGATTTGCGGAGAGCGATCGGATTGGTGAGTCAAGATGTGTTTTTGTTTCACGGTACGGTGGCAGAAAATATTGCTTACGGCAGTTTTGAGGCAAGCAATCGAGAGATAGTAAATGCTGCGAAAATTGCGGAGGCGCACGAGTTTATCGCGCAATTGCCGGACGGTTACAACACTATTGTAGGGGAACGCGGTCAAAAATTGTCGGGGGGTCAGCGGCAGCGAATTGCAATTGCGAGGGCTGTTTTGAAGAATCCGCCGATTTTGATTCTTGACGAAGCTACTTCAGCGGTGGATAACGAGACTGAGGCGGCAATTCAGCGATCGCTCGAACGGATTACCAAGAATCGCACTACAATTGCGATCGCCCACCGTCTTTCTACTGTCCGCAATGCCGATTGCATTTGTGTCATGGAAGAGGGGCTGGTGGTAGAATCGGGGCAGCACGAACAACTGATCGAACAGGACGGAATTTATGCGGCGCTCTGGCGCGTGCAATCTGGTATAAGATAGAAACGCAGCGGTTTTGGGTAATTGGGAATTGCTAATTTGTAATTGGGGATGGGCCATTGGGCATGGGTAACTAATGACAACTGCCAACTGCCAACTGCCAAGTGACTACTGACTGCTGACTGTAAAATATTAGTTTATACAAACAAGAAGAGAAAATGTTTTTATTTGATAGCCCTGAGTCCAAACCCAACGAAAATAGCTGGAGCCGCAAGTTAGATAAATTTGTGAAAGCTAATCAAAATGAATTGGCTGCTTTGGCTTGGGGACTATTTCTGGAAAGGGGAGAGGAAAGCGAGGAGATTTTAGCAATTGATATTGCAGAAACTGCGCGTTTTGTGTATTGTAAGAAAGAGGCGGTTGAGGAGTTGAACCGTCAAGTTAAAAGTCATATTCAGGAAGTTGTAGGTGTGTTGAACGCTCACAAGCCTGAGAAGGAAGTGGCGATTTTGGCGATCGGGGAAGGTCAAATTAAGTTGATTCTTTTTGAACCTAAGCCTGAGCCTCCTGTTTGTTTTGAGGAAGCTGCAACAGATGTTGATACATTGTTGGCTAAGCTGGAACAGCAAATGGTTGAATATATGAAATAGAAGTAATATCAAATCCGGTGGTATCGGAATTGATATTACCTACAGTCAGGAGACGACGCCGTGCGGTTTTCCTACAATTAATCGGGCGAGGGTTATATCTCTTATCGATGAAGATTGATTATGTTGGGGTAGGGAAACGGCAATGCCGTGTCCTCAGTTGCCCTATTGTCGATGGTTATATCCGATCGCACTCAGAGGGCAATTTCATCCCGCAGTCTCTTTCAATCCCTGAGTGAGCTCAACTTCGTATCAGCAACAGGCAAGATGCCTGTTCCACAAAGAGTAAACCGGGACTTATTATAGATATCAGAATAACCAGCAATCAAAATAACCAGCGGGCGGCGAATCGTCATGAAAAATTTGAGCTTTGTCTAAAGTAGGTACAGCTTCCGTCAATTCTCTACCTACTTTTACCTCAAGCGCCCTGTCTGTTAATGGAAAGGAAAATTGATAGCTATCTTGCAAATATTTTGCCTTAGCAACAATCTCATCTTTCTCCAAAATCTGGCTGTTGCTACCAATCAAAATGCTATTACTTTCCTGGCAAACACACACGCACACTTGAGAAAACACACTTTGAAAAGTCGTGATTTTTTCTGCATAAAACTGATCTCTGTGCAGCAGATTTGCTACCACAACTCCCTCGTTTGACAAGTGTTTTTCGCAGATTTGATAAAATTCTTTTGTGGATAGGCGGTGCGGAAAGTAGCCGTTGCCAAAAGCTACGTCGATCATAATGATATCGTACTGAGTATCTGATTTTTGCTGCTCTAAATACTCTCGACCGTCTTGAATTGTTACAGTCAGCCGATCGTCCAATTTTACCCCAAAACACTGTGTAGCTGCTTCGATCGCGATCGGATCGACCTCCGCACATTCTATAACAGTCTCCGGCAAATAGTGGTGCAAAACTAAGGGAATTCTGCCGCCGCCAAATCCAGCCATATAGATTCTTTGAGGTAGGCTTTGCCACACTAAACCCAACATCATAGCCTGAGTATATTCAGACACTAGATGTAAAGGGTTGTTGAAATCGAAAACAGATTGCAGTAAATCTGTTTGCCGATTTACTTTTTCTACTAAAGATAGCTTAATATGCGATCGCTCTTTTGTGACTGCAACATAGTGAACACCAGACTCTTTGCAAAAAATAACTTTGTCTGGCTGTTGCTGTAGCCAAGCCAGCCGCTGTCCAATAGCGGATAAATTAATAGATTGCCAAGTTTTGTGTTCCTCAATCATCTGATTTTAAATTTTATTTAAATTCGATATTCTCTAAGAATATAGCCTCATCAACGCGGTTTCTACCAAAATGGCTGAGTCGCCCGATATCTGCGAAGAAACCGGGTTTCTAGTGAAGGCTGGCGCAAGTCATGTTCTCATTTTCCAGCCGGGCCAAAAACGAGAACACAACAGAAATTCAGCCGATTACAGCCGCTTGTACGCCACCAACTCCAAACCTGAAACCGAAAGTTCCACTTTTTCCCAGTCTTCCTTGTCACCTTCCAACTTTTCAAAGGCTGCTGAGGTGAGCAAAATCTCTCCCCGTTCCGCCAAATCCTCTCCCAGCTTTGATGCCAAATTAAATTCCGATCCGTACATATCTTCTCCTTCCAGCATCAAAACATCGCCACAGCCAATACCAATGCAGAGGTAAATATCCATATCCGGCGGCAGAGTCGTGTTGACAGCCCCCGTTTGTTTCAAAGAGTCGATCGCAGCTTCCACCGCTGATTTTACATCAGTAAAAACTGCAAAAATATTGTCTGCTTCCTCCTTAACTACAGTGCCACCGTATTCTGAAATTATCGGTTTGACAATTCCGTGCATCCGGTGAATCATTGCCAAAAAATGAATAATTCCGTATCGGACTGTCGTGCGCGAAAATCCCGACATATCCATTACTAAAATTGCGTAATTTTTGCGGAAATTGGCATTAATTTTTTCATCAATTTCCGCCATTCTTTCGGGATGCTCGTTTCTTTCTTGCAGCAACTTTTCCAAGTTAGCGCGGTTATTTGTTTTCATTTTAGTTTAATTAAATTCCCAATCGCGACACTGTTCTTGAGGGCGGCCAGCAGGATGCACCGCACAATTGATGCCATCCTTACCGTAATAATAATCGCACACTTTGCAGGGTTTAGTTTGCTCTAATTTTTTCATCAAAATTGCCCGGATTGTCTGGACTCGGTTGCGATACTTGTTTGCATTCGAGTGACTCGGTTCAATTGTCAAAGCTTGCTCGAAAGCTGCTAAGCTGGAATCGTACAATTTAATAATTTGGGCGCTGTATTTTGTCCAAGCATCGGCATGGCTTTGATACAGTTCGACTGTACTTAAATTTAAAATTCCGTATTCTGTCCAAGCGTCGGCTGAAGCTCGATCGAACTTAATATTGGCATTGAGCAAAACTTTTTTGATCGTTGCCAAAAGTTCCCTCGGCTGCCAAGGTTTGCTAACATAAGCCTCGGCGCGATCGCCCTGGAACCTCGCAAATAAAGCTAACTGCTGTCCCTTGCCTGTTAAAAATACCACCGGTATGTTCCGAGTTTCGGGATTAGCTTTAATTAAACGACAAACCCCGTAGCCGTCCAGACGGGGCATTATGACATCTAATAATACTAAATCAGGGCAATTTTTCTCAATTTTATCCAGCGCTTCCACACCGTCAGATGCCTGAATTACATTCAATCCACTGCATCTCAACTGATGTGAAATGCACTCCCGCTGGCTACGGGAATCTTCCACCACTAAAACTGTACTCATCACGCCCCACCTGGTTTCTGAGGTAAACTTGTTCGCTGCTTCGAGTTGTCTTTGCTGAAATCAGTTTACCCGCATAGGATGAATTTATTATCACTGGCAAGCTAAACTTACTAAAATTGCAACAAATCTTAAACTGGGAAGCGAAGGTGATACTTATCAGAAAAAGCTGGTTGCTAATAGGCGGACAATTATTCGAGGTTTAGGCGGTAAATATTCGGCTTTTAAGTCTTAATAGCGGCAAAATGTACTGATTTCGGACGAAAACCTTGTTGAATTGCAACAGATAATCGGCTACTGTGTACGTTGAAGTTCTTAAGGACGACAAATGAATCGATTGCTCCTCACTTTATTGGTAAGTCCGACGCTGTTTGGATCTGTGATGTCTTTGAGCGCGATCGCAAATCCCGCTCAAATTGGCGAAACACCAAGCCAATCGGCTGATTCGCCTCAATGCGTGCGATCGCCCCACACTCAGCGTCTGACTTGCGTGCGGCTTCCTGGCAAGTCTGCTGCTGTGGCTTCTAAGCCGAGAATTACTTGGCAGCGCCCGGGTGAAGAACGGGTGGCGATGCTGGATTTTTCGGAAGAAGAAAGCGATGCGGCGGCGGCGCTGTTTGGCTGCGACTGCCAGTCGTGTATCAATGCGCTGCGGCAGTTGCGCGGTTTGCCACCTCTGGATCTGACTTGAGGCCGATCGATCAAACAGCATTGGGAGTCAGTCTCAACAACCTGGTTTCCGATCGCTGCGCGCTTTTAAGTGCCTTTAGCTTTCTCACTTTTAGAGAAATTGTAGTCAATTTGCTCCATCATTTCTAGAGATTTTTTATCTCTCAAAACCGGATCTCTACTTTTTAGCGAGAACTTGTTTAAGTTGAGCAGTTGCTTGCTCAATTTTTTCGATACTGCCTGGGTTGACCAATCCGTAGTAGTCAAAAACGTAAACTCGATTATTTTTTGTGGCAGTTAGTTGATTCCAAAATGAATCAGATTTAAATTGGTCTAAAATTCCTTCTCCCCGATCGACTAAAATGATTACTTCGGGATTAGCCTCTAAAATCTTTTCCGCTGAAAGCGTCACGTAGCCTCGAACGGGGCTATCTCCTTGCAATTGGGCTGCGACATTTTTCACGTTAAACTTACCCAGCAAATCTCCAGCCCAACTGCTTTTATTGGGCGATAAAATCGGTTGTCTGCTTACCAAAACTAAAGTGCCGGGGCTTTGATTCGGGATGTCTGCTAAAAATGTTTGGTAGCGTTTTAACAGAGGTTCGGGATTTGTATTGAGGGATTTAGCTAAAGTTATTGTTAACTCTTCTAGGGATTTCCAGCTATCAACTTGAGTGAGTAAAGTTTTTATTCCTAGCTGCTGCAATTTTTGCATGGTTTGGTCATGAAATCCTGACGCACCTACGACCAAATCCGGTTTCAATGCGATGATTTTTTCCAAATTGGGAGGGGTGCGTTCGGCAGTGACTGCGGTAATCCCTGTAAATTTGGGGTTGCTGCTGACTAATGCGCTGCCGGGAATTCCTACAAGTTTGGTTGGGTCGAGTTGATGGATAATATCGGCGGTTAAAGGTGTTAAAGCTACAACTTTTTGTGCTGATTCGCTGTTAGTTGTTTGTAGTTGATTGGCTGGCGAACCAGCAGGAGTTGATTGCTGAATTTGGGGTGAAGTGGCGGCGGAGCAAGCGGTAAATGCTAAACTCAGCAACAGGATAACGGTACGAGAAAAAAAAGTTTTGTACATAGTTTAGGCGGGAGTTACAGCGAGTTTAAACCAGGTTGAGGCAGAATTGACGGGAAGTTCGATCGCACTTTAGCGCTTAATGATTTAAATATCAATAGTTTACGGTAGATTTTGTATAAAAAACCGCATTTATTGCCGGAATTCTGATTTTTTAAGTATCTTTTAACTTTTATTCGACCCTGGGGAATCAAGACTAGGAAATAGTTTAAAGCCTGTGGCACTCATATCGAACAGCGGATTGTGGCAATAAGTTAATTGAAATAATTATGAATAACTTGAGAACTTAGTGCGAGGGCAAACTTATACTTATCATAAAATTATTAAGTGTGAAGAGTGGGAGCGATCGCACAAATCTGCAAGCCTACAGAAGTTTCTAAAATGATAGCTTCTACGCCAAAAATCTTAGCTAAATTATCAGGATTTAAAACGTCTGCGGGAGTTCCTACACAAAAAAGCTCCCCTTTATTTAACATGGCAATCCGCGAACTGTACCTAGCAGCTAAATTAATTTCATGCAGCACCGTAATGATCGTCAATTTGTGTTTTAGATTTAGTTTGTTAAGCAACTCTAACAATTGCAACTGATAACAAATATCTAAATAAGTAGTAGGTTCATCTAATAGCAAAACTTGCGGATTTTGAGCCAAAGCTAAGGCGAGGAAAGCGCGCTGGCGTTCGCCTCCTGAGAGTTGTTCGACGGGGCGATCGCGAAATTCCTCAATCCCAGTTTGACTGATAGCAACTTCCACCTTTTCTGCATCTTCCTTGCTCAATTCCCACTGCCACCAACCCTGATGAGGAGAACGCCCCAAACTAACTAATTGCCTTACCGTCAAACCTTCCGGTACTGTTTGCTGCTGAGGCAAAATCGCTAATTTTTGAGCGACAACAGCAGCAGGTTGAGTATGAATTGCCTTGCCATCGAGCAACACACTTCCTTGCTGTGGAGTTAGGATGCGGCTAACTAACTTCAAGAAAGTAGACTTACCAGAACCGTTGGCACCGATGAGGCTCAACCACTCACCAGGTTGTAAAGATAAAGTGATGTTGTGGGCGATCGCAACTTCGCCGTAACCACCAGTTAAATTTTTAATTTCTAAAGACATGATATTTTGGTAATGGGTAATTGGGCATGGGGCATGGGGCATGGGGCATGGGGCATGGGGCATTGGTTACTAATAACTAATGACTAATGACTAATAACTAGAACGCCGATAAAGCAGCCAGACAAACAGCGGAGAACCCAACAAAGCCGTAACCGTACCCACAGGCAATTCTACCGCACCCAAACGAGCCAAAAAATCAGCAAAAGTCAACACCCAAGCACCGCCGATCGCACTCAGTGGCAATACAAACCGATAATCATTACCAACCAACAAACGCACCCCGTGAGGCACAACCAATCCCACAAAACCAATCAATCCGCCGATGCTGACAGCACTCGCAGCTAGCAAAGTAGCAACACCCCCAATCAATAAGCGCGATCGTACCAGCGAAACCCCCAAACCAACAGCTAAATCGTCGCCCAAAGCCAGCAAATTTATTGATCGACCCAAAAAACATCCTAACAGCAAAGCAGCCAAAATATAAGGTGCAGCCACCTGCAAATCCGACCAACCGCGACCGTTCAAACTGCCGATCAACCAATTCAAAGCAGCTTGCAAGCGGCTGTCTTCAGCTAACAGCAGCAGTGTAGTTTGTATTGCCCCAAACAGAGAACTCACAGCCACACCGGCTAAAACCAAACGTTCGACGGAAATCCCCGTTTTAGTTTTTCCCAAAAAGTACACCAGCATCGAAGTTAAAATAGCACCTATCCAAGCCGCCAAAGGCACCCAAGTTTGAAATATTCCCAAAGTCAGCATGGTAATCGCAACCAACCCCGCACCCGCCGAAATTCCTAATACAAAAGGATCGGCTAAACCATTGCGGAGTAACCCTTGCAGCAAAGCCCCCGACATTCCTAAAGCCGCACCAACCGTAAGCGCTGCCGCAACTCGGGGCAAACGCAATTCCCAGAAAATAGTTTGATTGACAGTATCACCTCGGTGCAGAAATGCTTGCCACAATTGATCTGTACTCATCGGCACCGCACCAAAAGAAAGCGAAAGAACGATGGTTAACAGCAAACCCAATCCTAAGAATGCAATTGCCTGAAAAACTCGATATTCTAGCCAGATTTTTTGCAGATTCACTACATTACACCACAATCTTCATTAACAGCACGAAATACTATATTTCCTCCGTTTTTAACGCTCGAACTCGTTAACTACAATAACAATAACGAATTCACCTGAAGACGGCTTCAGTGGGAGGAGATGAGCAGGCGATCGCACCCGCCGCCAAAATTAAATGTATAATATTAACGAAGTAAACCGCTACGAGTGAATCATGTCCGCAAACACCGCGCTACCCGCAGCCCTAGCTAAAATCGTTCAGCGCTTTCAGCGACATTCCGATCCCAAACAGCGCTACGAACAATTGCTGTGGTATGCCAAAAGACTCCCAGCATTTCCCGAAAGCGACAAACTGCCGGAAAACAAAGTTTCTGGCTGCGCGTCGCAAGTTTATGTTACTGCAAATTTGGCAGAAGGAAAAGTATTGTTTCAAGGCGATTCAGACGCTCAGTTAGTCAAAGGATTAGTTGGCTTGCTGGTGGAAGGTTTGAGTGGATTGACGCCTGCTGAAATCGTCAGCGTTACCCCAGATTTTATTCAAGATACGGGATTGAATGTCAGCCTGACACCCTCCCGCGCTAACGGATTTTACAACATCTTTCAAATGATGAGAAACAAAGCCCTTGCTTGCGAAGTGAGCAAGCAAGCCGAAGCAAATTAAAAGAATAAACAGCCATGACTCAAACTACAAATTTAACAAAATCAGGTTCTGGCAACTACCCCGTCGCAGTACAACAATATCTCTGGAATTGGAAAGAAACGCAAATCAAAGTTATTTACGAAACCAGAGGACAGGGAAATCCTGTATTGCTGCTGCCGGCTTTCAGTACGGTTTCGACGCGAGAAGAAATGCGTCCTTTAGCAGAATTGTTAGCTCCTAAATTTCAAGTTTTGAGCTTAGATTGGCCGGGTTTCGGCGAATCCGATCGCCCGCGAACCGACTATCAACCGCAATTATACCATCAATTTCTAAAGGATTTTGTTGAGGCAAATTTTAATAGTCCTGTTGCTGTAGTTGCAGCAGGTCACGCTGCGGGTTATGTGATGCAATTAGCGGAATCACAGCCCAATGTTTGGTCAAAGATTGTCTTAGCTGCGCCGACTTGGCGCGGGCCTTTGCCGACGATGAGCAAACAGCAAAGCGGGTGGCATGGAATTGTGAGAGAATTAGTACGATCGCCCTTAGTGGGACAATTCCTATACAAACTCAACACTGCGCCGTCATTCCTCAGTTTGATGTACCGCCGCCACGTCTATGTTGATGCAGCTAAAGTCACGCCCGATTTCATCCAAAGCAAATGGCAAGTGACGCAAAAACCCGGTGCTAGGTACGGTTCCGCTGCCTTTGTGACTGGTGGTTTAGATACGGCAAAAGTGCGATCGGAATTTACAGATAAATTTCAACAATTAGCAGTGCCGGTGATGGTTGTAATTGCTGAAAATGCGCCGCCCAAATCAAAGGCGGAAATGGAAGCATTAACGGAATTACCGGGTGTTGAATCGCGAGTTATTCCTGGTTCTTTGGGTATGCACGAAGAAAATGCAGAAGCTTTAGCAAATGCGCTTCAATCTTTTCTATAAATTATTTAAATCCAATTCTTCAGTCCGCGCAGGCGGACTTTGTTTGTGTAGCCCCGAATTATATTCGGCGGTTAACTGGGCGGTTTACATCATAAGAATAACAGCGGTATTTTGGCTGGTTTTCTCTTCCTTTCCTTTGCCACTGTATGCTGTGGGAAAGCCGCCGTTTGCTAATTCACAAGAGAGTATTATTGAAAGTGCGATCGACTTTCACATTCATTCTTCTCCTGATGTGATTCCCCGCCGGTTGGATGATTTTGAAGTAGCGAAATTAGCTGCTGGGGCGCACATGAAAGCTGTTGTATTGAAAAATCATTATGCCAGCACAGCAGCGCGGGCAGTTTTGGTGAATAAAATAGTACCACAAATCGAAGTTTTCGGGGGAGTTGTTCTCAATCATTCGGTAGGCGGAATTAATCCCGACGCTGTGGACGCAATGCACCGCATCGGCGGCAAATACGGTAAAGTAGTGTGGCTGCCAACGGTTGATGCTGAGCATCACTTGCAGGTTTTTCACAAGCCGGGAAGGGGGATTAAAGTTGCGGAAAATGGCAAGGTTTTACCGGAAACAGCAGCGGTGTTGAAGATTGTAGCCAAAGAGAATTTGATATTGGAAACCGGTCATATTTCCTCAGAAGAGGTGATGGCAGTTGTCGGTGAAGCCAACCTGCTCAACATTAAAAACATCCTGATTACCCACGCAATGGCGGATGTACCAGGCTTGTCTCTAGAAAATATGCAAGCAGCCGCCGCAGCCGGAGCTTTCTTAGAACTCGCCTTTGTGAACGATTTGATGGGAGAAAATGCCGCTGATGAGGCACACACAAACTGGCATCAAGTTTCTATTACTAAGATGGCAGCAGCGATTAAACTAATCGGAGCAGAGCATTTTGTTATGAGTACAGATTTGGGAAGAAAACCCGATCCTTTGCCGGCGGAAGGTTACAAATTATTTGTGGAAAAATTGATAAATGAAGGCATTTCTCCGCACGAAATTGATTTAATGACGAAACATAATCCAGCTCGATTGTTAGGCATTTAGAATTGGTAATTGGGTATTGGCAATCGGGGATTGGGAATCGCTAATTGGGAATTTTCTTCCCTCTTCCTTTTTCTATTCTTGATTGCCTTGGCTCTTCAAGTATCCGTTATCTGCAATGCGCCAAGCACCCCCAGCATTGCCCGTTAAATCGCAATCTTCCACGGTAGCAATGCCATCTCTGTAAACGGCGATCGCCTCACCTTCATTACCATTAATCCGACACCGGCGCACGATCAATTTTCCTCCCAATCCGACACCTATTCCCAAACTGCCGTTGTCAAAAATACTGCAATCTTCCACCGTTGCTTTCGCATTATCGGATATAAAAATTCCGTTCCATACCCCATCATGAATTTGACTGCGGCGGAGGGTAGAATTTGCATCGGGGCCGCAAATTCCCACCACAGAATAGTCCGCAGAAGTGATATCGCTGTCTTCTATGATTAACTCGCCTTTGCGAATATCTACAGCGTAATATTTTCCAGTTGATCTCAGCGTTAAACCGCGCACTAAAGCAGTATCAGTTGCCATTTTAATGCAGTTCGAGTTGATACTTTCAACCACAATGCGATCGACCTCTCCGCTGCCGATAATTTCTACCGCTTTGTCGAGAATTAGACTTTCGCGATAAACGCCTGGATGCACGTCAATGCGCGTACCCGGTGCTGCATTTTTCAGCGCTTCGCTAATAGTAGTATAATCGCCTTCACCCTGCTGAGAAACAACAAATTTTTGACTCTTCAAAACTTTGGGATCAGAAGTAGATGCTTCAATTTGCCCTGACTTCGAGTCAAAATGCTCAGATTGTCGTGAGCCCGCTTCGGAAAGTTGCGATGTTAGCTGCAAGCGTTCTTGATAAACTGTCTCTAGTTGGTGTTCTAAGTCGGATACTTGAGATTGAAGTTGAGCTTGATTCTGGTTTGCTGTCTCGATTTGACTTTGGAATTCCGACAGTTGAGAATAAAGGTGCGATCGTTCTCTGTTAGCAGTTTCTAGCTGAGATTCTAATTCAGAGCGACTTTGACGCACACTTTCTAGCTGAGCTTCTAAGCCGGATACTTGAGATTGAAGCTGAGTTTGATTTTGATTAGCTGTTTCGATTTGACTTTGCAATTGCGAGATTTGAGAAGTGAGCCGAGATTCCAATTCCGAGCGACTTTGACGCACACTTTCTAACTGATGTTCTAACTCGGAGATTTGAGATTGAAGTTGATTTTGATTCTGGTTTGCTGTCTCGGTTTGAGTTTGGAATTCCGAGATTTGAGAAGTGAGCTGAGATTCCAATTCGGAGCGACTTTGACGCACAGTTTCTAACTGTTGTTCTAACTCGGAGATTTGAGATTGAAGTTGATTTTGATTCTGGTTTGCTGTCTCGGCTTGACTTTGAATTTCCGACAGTTGAGAATAAAGTTGCGAGCGTTCTGTGTTAGCAGTTTCTAGCTGAGATTCCAATTCCGAGCGACTTTGACGCACACTTTCTAGCTGAGCTTCTAAGCCGGATACTTGAGATTGAAGTTGAGTTTGATTTTGATTAGCTGTTTCGATTTGACTTTGCAATTCCGAAATTTGAGAAGTAAGCTGAGATTCCAATTCAGACCGACTTTGACGCACACTTTCTAACTGATGTTCTAACTCGGAGATTTGAGATTGAAGTTGATTTTGATTCTGATTGGCTGTCTCCATTTGAGCTGGGAATTCCGACAGTTGAGAATCAAGGTGCGAGCGTTCTGTGTTAGCAGTTTCTAGCTGAGATTCTAATTCAGAGCGATTTTGACGCAGAGTTTCTAACTGATTTTCTAACTCGGATACTTGAGATTGAAGTTGAGCTTGATTCTGATTGGCTGTCTCGATTTGACTTTGCAATTGCGAGAGTTGAGAATAAAGGTGCGATCGTTCTCTGTTAGCCGTTTCTAGCTGAGATTCTAATTCAGAGCGATTTTGACGCAGAGTTTCTAACTGATTTTCTAACTCGGATACTTGAGATTGAAGTTGAGCTTGATTCTGATTTGCTGTCTCGATTTGAGCGGGGAATTCCGAGAGTTGAGAATAAAGGTGCGATCGTTCTGTGTTAGCACTTTCTAGCTGAATTTCTAATTCAGAGCGAGTTTGATACACACTCTTTAGGTGATTTTCTAACTCGGATACTTGAGATTGAAGTTGAGCTTGATTCTGATTGGCTGTCTCGATTTGACTTTGCAATTGTGAGATTTGAGAGGTGAGCTGAGATTCCAATTCCGAGCGACTTTGACGCACATTCTCTAACTGATGTTCTAACTCGGAGATTTGAGATTGAAGTTGATTTTGATTCTGGTTTGCTGTCTCGGTTTGAGTTTGGAATTCCGAGATTTGAGAAGTGAGCTGAGCTTCCAATTCAGAGCGACTTTGACCCACACTTTCTAACTGTTGTTCTAACTCGGAGATTTGAAATTGAAGTTGATTTTGATTCTGGCTTGCTGTCTCGGTTTGACTTTGAATTTCTGAGAGTAGAGAATAAAGGTGCGAGCGTTCTGTGTTAGCAGTTTCTAATTGAGCTTGCAGTTCTGATAACTGAGACTGAAGTTGCGAGTTATCTCCCTCCTTGCGATGTATCTGAGACTCCAATTCTGACAACTCAGCCAGCAGTCTCTCTCGCTCTAAAACAACCATTTCGGATTGAAGTTGTAGTTCATGAACTTGAGAGTTTAACTGCATTTTATCCAGATTAGCGGCTTCTAACTGTGTTTGCAGTTCTAATAATTCAAATGGAGGTTGCTGTGCTTGTTCGCGAGCGGTCGGCAATTGAGAGTTGAGTATTTCGCGTTCTTGCTCTGCACTCTCCAATTGAGCTTGTAGCTCTGACAATTCCGAAGTAAATTGCGATCGCTCTGCTTCGACTAATTGCAGTTGAGTTTGCAAACCAGACAGTTGAGACTGAAGTTGTTGCCGCTCTTCAATGGAGCGATCGAACTTAATTTGAATTTCTGACAACTGGTACTGTACCTGCAATCTGCTTTGAGTAGCAGTTTCCAACTGAGTCTCAAATTCAGACAGCAGAGCCTGAAATTGAGAACGTTCTGCATCAACTGTCTCTAATTCTGCTTGCTTTTCCAGCAATTGAGCGTTAAGCTGCGATCGCTCTTGCTCCCCAACTTCTAACTGATATTTAAGTTCTGCCACTTCGGCTAACTGCGACTCAGCTTGCTTAGCATTTTCTAGCTGAAACTGCAAATCAGCAATCAGAGAATCTATTTGCGATCGATCTTGGGCAATTCCTGCCAAAAATCCTTCCATTTCCGACACTTGATTTTTTAAAATATCTTGCTCGCGAGTCACGGCTTCAAACCGACTTTGCAACTGGGACAATTCAGAATTTAACTTATTTTCATTCTGAACCTTTTGCCGCAATTCCGAATTTCGGGCATCCAACTGAGCCGCCAAATTCGATATAGCCTCCTGCGAACCCTGCATCCGCACCAAATTGCGTGAATTTCGCTTCTGCAAAATTAGCCAGCAGACTAATGCCCCGCCTCCAAATCCTATAAATAAAAGTAATGCTTGCATTTGTTTTTCTAATTAATATAAATTGAGCTTTTTTGCCCCTGACAAAAAAATTGACATCCACAAATCGCTATCTTATCTCGTTTCCAGTTGCATCGGAATAATAAAATCGACTCAACAGTTAACAATCAACCATTCAGTTTTGCGACTCCGAGTCAACAGTCAACAATCATGAGGAGTGCAACCGGAATTGATATTACTCAAAACTATCACAACTTGCCAGCCTGTGTTCACTTGGCCCAACAATTTATATTTCTTTACAAATCCCTTTTGTTTAAATGTAAGGTGCAGCCCACCCTGCAAGTCCGATTAATGAAGCAAATCCACAATATGAGGAATAATTTCGATATGCTGAGTCAGCAAATAATCCAACCTATCCGCGAGTAAACTAAAAATTAAATCGTTATAACTCATTCCGTATTCCGCCAAACCTAAAGCTACCAAACTCGTCACGTTTTCCCCAGGGTGTTTCAGATCCGGTTTGGGATTTGCTTCCAAAACATAAAGTGATCCATTCCCATCACTCCTGACATCAATCCGCACCAAACTGTTCAAACTAAACTCCCAATAAATTTTTCTAGCTAACTCAATTAACTCTTGTTTTAGTTCAGGTTCCTCACCACCCATTAACCGTCCTCGGTCGGCCGTGATCGCCTTTTTATCCATAGAAGTAAAGATGCGTTCTTCCGGCTCCAGCACCCGCTCCACAGTCGAAAAAGCAAAGGGTTTTGTATTTCTATCAAATCGGCCTTTAGCATAAGTAACATAGCCGCAGACCGCTACACAAAATTCTCGTCCAGGCAAATACTTTTCAATTAAAGCAGTATTGTGAGTGTCTCGGTGAACTTCCGCAACCGCCTGAGACAAACTCTCAATCTTATCTACAAAATGAACGTGCAGCGAAGCGCGGCCGGATACTGGTTTAACAACAAACGGCCCTTGATAGTCACCAAAAGCAAGGGCAAAACGCGGATGCAAATTAGGCTCCAAAATTCCTTGAGAAGGATGCCAAGTCATAAACGGAGCGGTTTTAATTCCAACAGATTGCAGTTCCCGTTTAAAAGCGTGTTTATTATCTAACGTTGAACTGTTTAAAGGATTGTGACCGACATAAGGCATTCCCAACATTTCTAATAATGCGGGAGTGTGACAAACAGGATTGTAGCCCTGGACTCCACCAGTATTCAGCCACACTAAATGAATATTTTTTTGTTGGAGTTCTTCCGGCAAGTTCATGTCGTCAGGTAGGACAAAGACGTGCTTAAAGCCAATTTCTGCTAATGCTTTAGCAATCTCGCGGGCGACGACTTCGTAACTCTTCCAAGCGCGCGGGTTGTGAGTTTTGTAAATCACTGCTCCGGGGCGATCGCAGTCGCCGCCGAACACCACAGCAATCCGCAATTTAGCAAAGAGTACCTCCAAATATTGAGGCAGCAAACTAAAGTCATAATGCCAGCGATTCCGGTTAATTGAGCGGGGAATCATTTAAAAAAATTTCCTTTTTGTTTCATTTTTTAGCGACCGAACCGCTAGATTTACCCAAATATATTCCAGCCAAAACTACAGAAAAAGCAAACCAATTAAACAAGCTCAAACTTTCCGAAAACAGCACCCAAGCCATAATAGCCGTAATTACGGGTTCTAGCAGCAGGAAAAAAGCTACAAATTCCGACGACAAACGACCTAGACTGTGGATAAGTAGTCCCTGACCGAAAGCTTGGCAAATCACCGCCAAAGCAATTACAGTCAGCCATCCCTGCCAAGAATAAGGGAAAACTCGATCGCCCGCAAGCACAACGAGTGGCAAAAACAATATACTGCCAATGAAACATCGCCATATCAATATAGTTGTTGCCGGAAACTTGGTTCGCAAATGTTCTGAAATTAGCAGATTTCCTGCATAAAACATCGCCGATAAAAGAGCAGCAATGTCGCCGACAAAAGTGTCTCCCGCCGTTTGCAAATCGTCGATTCCGATCGCAATTGCGCCGGACAAAGCCACCGCCAGTCCCACCAAAAACCTGTTGTCAAAGCGCCGCCCCAACAGCAGCCATCCCCCCAAAGTAGTAAATAAAGGAGTTAAGTTTCGCAGTACAGTAGAATTAGCGACATTAGTCTGACTCAGTGACCAGGCCCAGAAACCCACAGAAGCAGAAGAAACCACGCCTACGGCTGTTAACAGCATCACATCCTGCAGAGTGTAGTTCGATCGCTCTTCAACTTGTTCCCCAGACATTCGGCGACGCGCAGCACCCGCACCATTCCACACTCCAAATACTACAGTTGCTATCCACAAACGGTTAAAAACAGTAGCATTCGGGCTGATTTCCCGTTCGCTCAACCTAATAAAAATCGCAGCCAGCGACACCGCTAGCAGCGCCGCCGACAGCGATGCGATCGCCCAAAATCTACCTTGACTGTCAGCTAATTCACCATTTTTTAAAGTCTCCGGGCTTCCAGAAACAATACTTGTCTTTTCTTCAGTTGTTAAGACAGAGTTTAACTCATTATCCTCCCAACTACTGCGCTGAAGTTCAATATTTTGCTCGGGCAATCCCAGTTTTTTTGACATTATTAAAAGTTCCAATGAAGGCAGAAGGCAGTTGTGTAGGGTGCGTGACCAAAGAAAATTTGGGCGACGAATGGAGTGACTCAAAAGTCACGCACTCTACTTACTAGGGCTGCACCAACTATTTTTTAGAGTTAACAGCAGCTTAGGCTGAAGGTTTGACAGAAAGCCTTGTCAAAGCCTCCTTGAGCGCCGGCGGCAATTGCCGGATAATCTTGTTCTTGTCTCGATCGACACCAACCAAAGTTACCTGTGCTGTCACATATAACTCCTGAGTATCAGCCGATCGAATTTGGTAATCCCAAAGCAGCCGCACACCCTCAGTAGCAGCGATCCGCGTTCTGACTGCCACAGATTGACCCATTTGTACAGCCCGGTGGTAGCGCAGCGAAAGTTCCACCACGGGCAATTCCAAACCCTGCGCCACCCAGTCTGCATACTCGATGCCAAGAGAGCGCAAACTTTCCACCCTAGCTTCTTCCATCCAAGCCAGATAAGTCCCGTGCCAAACCACACCGCTGTAGTCAGTATGGTGAGGATACACTCGCACCAAATATTCAAACCAGCCCTCCGAGTCAATCCCGCGCCGATTTTGAATAGCACCAGCCGGTGCGAGTTCTGGTTGAGTTCGATCGTTTTCTAACACGTTACAAATTGTTCCAAAACGCTACATTTCTACAAATCATAAAGCAAACTTCAGGCTTATGCTTGACATTAAGCCACTAGAGTACAAACGCCCTAGTCAGAGCGTCGCGCAAGAAAACTCAACTATTTTTACCGCCCAAACCATGATAGAAAAAATTTTAGTAGCCGTCGCCGGTCGCGGCTTGTGCGAAGAGATGTTTAATATGTTGATGGACATCCCTTCCTTGCAAAAAGCCTCTGTCACTGTCTTGCACGTCGTGCCGCCGCAAGTAACATCCGAGGGCATGGCAGCCAAGTTGGAAGAAGGAGGCAAGATTTTAGCACAAGCAGTCCAGTCTTTGAAAATAGATCCCAGCAAAGTCAATCCCCGGCTCAAACAGGGTGATCCGAAAACAACAGTTTGCCAAGTCGCAGAAGAAGAACAAGCCGACTTAGTAATTATGGGTTCCCGGGGACTCGGACGGCTGCAATCGATTTTGGAAAACTCAGTCAGCCAGTACGTTTTCCAGCTAACATCCCGGCCGATGCTGTTAGTAAAAGACGACATCTACGTCAAAAAAATCAAGCGCGTCATGGTGGCGGTAGACAAATCAGAAGCTGCCAAACAGTCATTGCAGCTTGCGCTATCTTTGGTCAAAGAAGCCAGTGGCGGAGAGATAATTTTAGTACACGTCACTAAAGATTTGACGGGAAAAGCCAGCGAAGATTTAACAGCAAGTGCTGAAAAAGACCCCGTATTAGCTCCAGCAGTAGCACTAGCGAAACAAATGGGAGTTAGCTACCGCTGCGTTAGTGCTACAGGCAAGCCAGGGGAAGAAATTTGTCGAATTGCAGATGACTTGAATGCTGATTTGTTGGTGCTCGGTTCCCCGGATCGGCGACCCAACGTTGCCAAAAACTTTGTGGATATCGATCGACTCCTGGGAAATTCGCTATCAGACTATGTGCGAGTTTATGCCAACTGTCCCGTCTTGCTAGCCCGCACAGTCGGCTAGAATCTCATCGTTAAGAGCGAGCAGCTAACACTCAACAGTTAACAAAAAAAGCGCCTCAGCAAAAAGCTGTTGGCGCTTTTTTTGCAAGCAGCAAAGCCAGACAGAAATAGCAGCAGTTGCTAATCTTTTCTGCTTTGACGGCTAGCGGTTTGAATGTACAGAATGATTAGAAAAACGCTGGGAACCAATACAAACAGAATGGTTGCCACAAACCCTAAATCGTTAACTTCCATGAAGACGCTCGCCTCTATCGGAAAATAGGAAAATACACACAACTAGGATATCACTCAAAGGCGAAAGGCAAACTCGAAGATAGAAGGAGGACTGGCAGACAAGCGTCGAAACCCGGTTTCTGTCTGGATGCCTGACAGCCCAACCTTTTATTCCTAGAAACCACGTTTCTTTTCCTAGGTCGGCAAAAGGAATGATTATACAGTTAAATAGGAAAAAAAAACAAAATTCTTGGATTCTGAATTTTTCTTTCCTTCTGCATAAAAGCATCTCTAGCCTTCTGCCTTCTGAGAGTCACGGTTTAGTCTTCACACTCACCGGGCCGTTGACCGTAGCTTGACAAGCCAACCGATAGTTTTCGGGCTTTTTTTTGAGCTTGCGGTTCTCAAAGTCAGTGCGGGGCGACAGATTTTCACTTCCCTCGACAATTTCTACAATGCAGGTGCCACATTGACCGTAGCCCCCGCAATTCATCATCTTTCCCGAAAACGTGTACAAATCGATGCGGTTTTCTAGAGCTTTGAGCCTCAAATTGGCTCCGTCTGCTGCGATGACTTCCTGATTTTCCTTCACAAACTTGATGTTGGCCATTGCCGATTCCTTAACGCAGTTGACATGGAACTCTATTACAAAATATTAACTAATGTGTCGGACGTTTAATAGCCGATGTCTAATTGCCTTTGTGATTAAAGGTGCGCGCGAGCGTAGCTATCCCGTAGGGAATCGTGCCAACCCAATCTCAAGGAGCATCGGAGAGGTTATTAGTCGGAAGATTGCTCACAAACCGCTGGAGAGACGAAAGTCCCAGGTTGTAGGTGATAATTGCCGACAATCGGTTTCTCTCAGCCCTAGTCAAATCAGTTTCCGCCTGAATCACATCCGTCTGAGTACCCACGCCCGCTTGAAACCGCAGTCTCGCCAAACGCAAAGCTTCCCTCGACTGCAAAACCCCCGCCTCAGAAGTTTCGATATTCTCAAAACTCGACTCTAAGCCAAAATAAGCTTGTTCCACTTCCCGGCGCACCTGATTGCGGAGTTGGTCAAATCGACTTTCGGCGATCGTAATATCAGCATCCCGCTGTCTCACCCTGGCGTTCGCCGCGCCCCCATCGAAGATACTCCAAGTCAGACTCGCCCGGATCGAATAACCATCGGCCCAGCCGCGAGCAGCAAACGGGTCCGGGTCGTCAGGGTCTTGCCCCAGCACGTTGTAACTACCCCCAACACTCAGTTGAGGCAAACGCCCCGCCTGAATAGCTCGCCTCTGCTGCTTGCTGATATCCCTCTGCACCAACTGCTGTTCCAACTCGGGGCGATTCCTAAAAGCCTGCACGATACTCTCTTCCAAAGACAGCCTCCAAACGCCCGCTTCCTCTACCGGGTCAGCCGCTGTCAAGTTCGCCGACTGGCTGACATTCAAAATCTCAGCCAGACGCCGCTGGGCAACTCGCTGATCGCGGCGGGCTACTGACAGTTGTTGCTGTTCGTTAGCCAAATTTGCCTGAGCCTGCAACACAGCAAACCGGGTTCCCACCCCTGCCCGTTCCAGGGCTTCGGCATCCCGCAAACTTTGCTCGGCATTTCTCACCGAAGCTTGGCGGATGGCAACTTGTCCGTCCGCGTTTTGCAAGTTGTAGTAAGCCTCAGCAGTGTCGAAGCGCAGTTCCTCGGCTTGGCGTTCCACATCCAGTTCCCGAAGGCGCACCTGTTCCTCTGCCGCGCGGATGTTAGCGCGCCGTCTTCCGAACAAATCGATGTCGTAGCTCAACTGCAAAGTGCTGTTGAGACTGTTGCTGCCGAAATTTGTGCCGGCTTGGGGGGCGGGCTGCCCGGTTCCGTTAGCCCGAGAGTTTAACTGGCGCTGCAATCGCCGGACTCCGAGTTCTCCGCCAGCAGTCATTGAACGGCTGGCGTCCATTTGAAAATTCAGGTCTGGATAAAGAGCAGCTTGCTGTTCGCGCAAAGCTGCTCTGCTTTGTTCCACTTGCTGTCCGGCGATTTGCAAAACTTGGCTGTTGCGGCGGGCGAGGTCGATCGCCTGCTGCAAGGTAATTGACTCAGTTTGCTCGATCCTGACATCCTCGGGGTTTGTCGGAAACAGCAGCGGATTCGGGTTGGGTTCCAGGGAAGCCGGAGGATTGGTGTTTAACAGACCCCTCGGAGGGAGAGGGGGGAAACTTTCGTTCGGAGTGCCCCGGAGAATGGGTACCGGGGAACTGGGCACAGGAATATTGTTGGGGCTGCTCGGGGAAGGCTGCTGAGCGTCTGTCGGTTCCAACCCTCTTAGAGGCGTCGAACCGGCCTGAGACAGAGTTGATGGGGAAGCCGGAGCAGCCTGTTGAGGCTTTGATGCTTGCTCGGGCCCGGTTGGGGTAGTTGATGCGATCCTGGCTCCCCCTGGTTGCTGAGACTTGGAGGTTTGAGGGTTAAGGGCGATCGACTGTTCGGCCTCTGATGCTGATTCTGCCGCTGTGTTCGAGGTCGATCGAACATTCTGCCCTAATTCGAGCTGATTGCTAAGGGCGGAACTGTCCTGAGGTTGAGCAGGAGTCTGTGCTGAAGCACTCTGTGCGGCGTTGCTGAAAGTAATTGCAGCGCCCACTCCGACTACGATGATTTGACGAAAAACACGCATAATTTTTTAATTACTCTGCAATCCTAGAGACAATTTTAGAGCAAGATTGAGGTCTCAAGTTTCTAGTCTGTAGCCTGAACTCGACGGTTACAAGTCACAATTACCATACTCATCTTAACTTTTGAATGTTCGATTCAAAATTTAGAATTTAACTTCAGCATTTGCCAGACCGATCGCCGCCGAGATTAGTTCCTCTACTCCGCTCACCGGCAAAATCCGGGTTTTCAGCGAGCTGGCGAGCTGTTCGAGGGTCATGTCGTCTAGAAAACGCGGTTCCCCCTGTTTTAGCATCACCGACGGCAGCAGGATGCCATCTCCCAAGTCTCGCCCCTGCAAAGCTTCCAGCAAATCTTGCCCGGTCAGCAAACCCGTGACAGTGATAGTTTGTCCCCAGTAGTTGCTGCACAGTGCTGCCATGTTGACGGACAAGCCGGGAATTTGGTTTAGTTGTTGTACGATCGGCTCAAAAGCTTTTTCTACAGCATTGCCCACCACCCAAACTAACTTGCGCTCTGGCTCGACTTGCATAGGTTGCAGCTTTTCAAAAGCCGTTTCAAACTGCTGGATAAACTGGCGGATAGAACCGACACCGTTACCAATTTGCGGATAATCTTCGTAATCTTCAGCCGACGGCAAATCTAAACCAGCTATTAAAAACCACTCGTCCGCTAGCCAAATACAGCGCGATTTAGACTTCTGCTTTTTCGCCTTTTGGCCGCCTTTTCCTTTACTTAAAAGCACTTGAATTTTCTGCACTTGCTCGATTACTTCTCGCGCTTTTTCCGCAGTTACTGCGATCAGTTCATCTTCTGCTGGGCGAAAGCGAGTCAAACCCACCGGCACTACAGCTACCGATGCTACAGCGGGAATATTTCCGGTATGAAACTTTGCCAAATCTAACAAAGTGCGTTCTAAATGTTCCCCATCATTAATACCGGGACAAACAACTACTTGAGCGTGAATTTGCAAGCGGCGTTCTTGAAACCATGTGATTTGTTCTAAAATCTTGCCAGCGCGGAGATTTTTTAACAGCCTAATTCGTACTTCCGGTTCGGTAGCGTGTACCGAAACATAGAGAGGAGAAAGCCGCATTTGTTCGATTCTGTCCCACTCTTTTTGAGTCAGATTTGTGAGAGTGAGATAGCTACCATAAAGAAAGCTGAGGCGGTAGTCATCATCTTTGAGATACAAAGTTTCGCGCTTTCCCGGAGGCTGCTGGTCAATGAAGCAAAAAGGGCAGCGATTGTTGCACTGGATTAGTCCATCAAAAAGAGCAGTTTCAAATTCCACTCCCAAGTCTTCGTCATACTCTTTTTCTATTTCTAACTTGTGAGTTTTGCCTTTGGCATCTAAAACTTCTAGTTCGAGAAATTCATCGGCGCACAGGAATTGATAGTCGATCAAGTCGCGGGGTTTTTGACCGTTGACGGCGACGATTGAGTCTCCTGCTTCAAATCCGATTTCGGCGCCGATGCTGTCGGGGATAACTTTGGTGATTAGGGCTGGTCGGGTTGATAATTCGCTCATATTTATTAGTGAGTCCCAATTAGTTATTTGTTATTAGTGGGACTCTGTTACACTTGTTTTGAGTTGATAAAACTTAGGCTCTTTTATCGCCAGCTATGACAGCGATTGGAACCGCATAATGAATTTCCTCGCCTCGAAAATGCGCGCCAATTCCGAGACTATCAACACCAATATCCTCTCTAAAAATTTCTCTGATTTTCTGGTCATCGCCGGGGTTGGGAAAAGAAGCAGCTAACTGTTGTTCTAGCCCAAGTTCTACCTTGTAAAAAGCCAATTTAACATTTTGAAGATTGGCATCTGCGACTAATTTTGGAAACTCTTCCAGAGTCAAGGCGCGAGTATGAGAGGGATCGCGCAACTTCTCAATCCGGTCATAAGCATTCACTTTATCCGGTGGCAAAGCAACATCAGCAATCAGGATTCGACCACCTGGACGACATACGCGAACCATCTCTGATAGAACAACATCTGGCTGCAAAAAATGATGGAAAGCGTAACGACTCAGAACAACAGAAAAAGTAGCATCGGGAAATGGTAGTGTTTCAATATCTCCTTGTTGCCAGGACAGATTAATCAAGTTTTTCTGTTGAGCAAGAATCTGGGCTTGTTCGAGCATCGCTGGTGTGATATCAATGCCAGTAACGTGACTGGCAACTTCCGCAAAAGCACAACTAACAATACCTGAACCGCAAGCAACATCTAAAACTGTGTCTTTTTCAGATACACTCGTCATTTCTCTCAGCAGGTACAGAGACTCTTGATTTGTGTGAGCGTACAATTTAGAGAAGGGAATTGCCTGACGAGTGAACTGGTCGATGATGGATTCCTGATGTGCGGTCATAGTTTAGGATGTGGCTAGCGGAGAATGTTTACAGTTTAACTTGTCTAGGCTGAATTTGGCGATCGGGCAATTTGCCCTTTGTTTTCACTAGGGACTCATTTCCTCTGGCATCTTTGTAATGGTGTTTTCCTGTACCTGTCAGCAAGAAGCCTGCTCTTAAATTGGTCAGAGCGAGTAAAAAATTAAAACTCAAAGTAATATATCGCGCATAGTCACTCTCAGGTTCCTACGATCGCATACCACAAACTCAGCATCAGGCACAAACTCGCTAAATGTTGTGGAATCAAAGATTTAATTGAGCGCTTGGCAATTTTTTGAGTTACAAATATTGTAACTAATAATGATACAATCAAAGTTAAACCTTGCAAGAAACTAATCACCGCTGGATCGCCAATAAAACTCGGTAAATCGTCTCTAATTTGTCCGAAAGTGGCAAAAGCTACAGGAATCACTCGACCGCCTTCCTGCAAACCTAATCGCCAATAGTGAGCCAAACTACCGCCCCAGACTAAGGGTAAATAACCGTAGGCGAGAGAGACAAATGAGAGGGGTTTGTAGGTTGTAAATGGCATGGCTTCTGCTTGTCCCAATCGATAAATTGCCTGCATGATTGCGTAGGCAATTAGGGGAATCATCGGCGGGATAATTAACACTGCGATCGACAGTCCTAAATGAGGTAAAAATTGCTCTAAATTGATGCCCAGCCCCAACCAACTATTTATCTCCGGCAAGCGATGCAGATAAATACCGCCTAATAATAGAAATAACAGGGCAACTTCATAACTGTGAGGAACGTGGGTAGTCCATAATTCGATGCCGGGAGGGCGCAGATTTAATTCTACCGATCGATGCGGACAAGCTTTCAAGCAAGTCATGCACAACACGCAATCTTTATTATCGGTTAATTGGGCGGGATGGGAATAAATCGGACAGCCATTAGTAGTTAATCCTTCCCCCAAGCCGGGGCCGCCTTTGTAACATTGGTAGGTGCTGCATTCCGCCGCGCAGGTTCCTTGTTGGGCGCGAAGTTCGATAATTGAGAGTTTAGCAAATAATCCATTCATTCCCCCGATCGGGCATAAATAACGACACCAAAATCGCCTCTCGAAGATTAGGGAAAAAATTACCGCTCCGGCGGTGATGAGCAACAACAAACAACTGGATAAATAGGCGGTATTTTCTAAATTCCACAACTCTTCCCACAAAAATATCAGAGTAAATAGTCCAAATAGAAGCCAGCCACCCCATTTTTCGGCTTGTTGGCGCGGCCATTTATTGAGAGTTCGAGGGAAAATTTTTAGCGATAGTTTTTGGACGATTTCTCCATAAATCATAAAAGGGCAAAAAGCACACCACAATCGCCCGATGATGGGGAATAATAATAAAATTAACGGCCACCACCACGCCCAAAAGATATTTAGAGCAAAATTATGTTGTCGATCTTGGGGAGCAACAAACAGGATAATTACCACCAATGCAAACACCCAGGTGGTAAACCAATAATTCACGCGATCGGGATACCAATCGCTCCGTAAAAATTGCCGAAATTTTGGATAAATATTTAATAAATTCAGCCGAAACTTTTGTTTTTTCGCTGCCTGGGCCCAAAACACTTCTTCCGTTAATACCTGACTCCCCTGTGCTTGAACTAAGGCGCGATCGACCATTCCCTGCAATTCCTGCAAATTACCTGGAAAATCGTAGGCTTGTAAGCGGCGAATTGCTTCCGGTGTAACTTGGGGCTTGACTAATTTCTTTTTGCGACCAATGATATTGAGATAATAGTTGACTTGTGCCTCTAAATCTGTTTTTCGCACCCGCAAGGATGGGACTGTAATTTTGTGTTGTGTCAGCTTATCTAGCTTGGGCTGCACAATTTCTGAGATTAAAATTATCCGGGCCTTACTAGAACGCGGTGGTCGCGGTATTTGTCCTTCCTTGACAACTGGCGTATAGGTTCCCTCGGTTAATAATTGCTGAATTTGGGGGCATAATTGAGCGGGTAATTCTTGCACGTCATTTAAAATTAACGTCCCTTCTCCCAACCATTCCAACAGCCCCGGTTTGCCGCCCAACCGCCCGAATAATTCCGCTCCATTGCTCTGAAGTAAAGCACTTTTAATCTGAATAATTGGCTCGTTGCGGCGATGGGAACCGAAATGAATTAAAGCAGCTAAATTATCTTTTTCTAAACCAGGTTCGCCAGAGATTAATACCGATCGGCTGTCACTCGATGCCGTGCGAATTTGTTGGCGCAATTTCACTGCATAACGACTATTGCCAATGACTCCTCGTTTCGCCCTAGGTACTAGATAGCTGCGGAGAGCATTTTGACGCTCTCGTTCGTAGGCAATTTCTGCTTCTAGCTGTTCTAATTTCGCCGCCAAACGTTGAGCGTAGGCTTCGGCGATCCGTGGATATCTTTCTAGCAAACCACGCCAGCGATCGGCACTAATTACCCAAAATTGACACTCTGTCCGAGCAATAATTCGACTATCCGCAGGTTGCGATCGCTGGAGAGCAGATAAATTCACGACCGCCCCCGGCAACAAACTACTCGCCCACATTAATCCCGGTTGTTTGCTGCGGTAGCGATCGGCTTGTCCCCGTTCTAAAATATAGAGATTAGTGACAGGCGTATCTTCAATTACCACTCGAAATCCGGCGGGAAAAGTTGCCATTTCCATTTCACGCGCGATCGCCTGTAAAATCTCGCGGGATAATATGCCTAATTCGGTACTTTGTTCGAGCCAGTTAACTAATGTTTCGGTAGACATCGCTTAGCGTCGGCGAAAGCCGAATCGTGGTAGTTGGTGTAGAATATATATTTTTGTGCTACATCAATATTAACTGCTGGGAACGACTAGCATTTTGAGTTTGAGTGGGGTGTTAATTTTCTGTCTTCAGCATAGCCGATCGACACTCCCCGCTCTAATATATTTTTTCTGCACGTCCTCCTGCAATCTGCACATTAAAAGTGATTCCCGATCGCCGAGGCTGCCATCCGAGTCGCACCGCTTGCCGTATCCATTGTGCTACATCAGAGGGTCTTACTGGTTTCACTTCGTTAGTACCGCAACATTGAGGATGAGGTCGATCGGTTAGGATAACTAACACGCCCGCCCGGTTTTTCAGCGTGTTCGACACCAACATGAAGATTTCCGCAACCGTAGTCTGCTTGCGTATAAGTAGCTTGTCTTCGGATTAGCCAGATGAAAGGCTCCCTATCAACAATTATTTTTCTTGTTCCTTTTTTCGGTATTGACATAGTTTGCTAAGCTCGTTAGCGTAAAGGTAAAAATCGCACTTGCCCTTCCCATTCTCCTTCCAGACTGCACTCAGCTATTAGCAAAATTTCCTCGATCGCCAAACCTACGCAAACACGGCGACTGATT
Organism: Microcoleus sp. B3-A4; assembly: GCF_036705385.1. Classification (NCBI taxonomy): domain Bacteria; kingdom Bacillati; phylum Cyanobacteriota; class Cyanophyceae; order Oscillatoriales; family Microcoleaceae; genus Microcoleus; species Microcoleus sp. B3-A4. The sequence continues at coordinate 73,376 of NZ_JAUBUI010000010.1, forward strand.
TAAAATAACCCTGGCATCGCAAGACCTGCTTGCATTCGCTCATAGGCGAAGTTGGTCATCGTTGCTACATCGTGAGTTAGTACCGCGCGCCCTTGCAGCGCTGCCCATTCTAAGACAGTTGGGTCGTCTGCTTCGATCGACCCCATATCTTGAACGCGGACAATATCAACGTCTGGATTCCGCTGCAGAATACCTCAGACCATCTGATTGTTAAAGTTGTCGTCTGCCAAGAATCGCAGTAAGTAAAACCACCCTTTTTGGTGGCGTCTTGCTAATAGGCGATCGCGTATTCCAACTGGGTTAAAACGCCTTTCTGCTTCCTGCTGAACTTCTCCGGCAAGACGTTGATTTTCCATCAGATAAGCGTTAACTTGGGATTGGTGTCGCAAGTAGTAGCCAATCGCAAAATAAATATCGGAAATTTGAAGAGACGGGTACTGTTCCCTGATTTCTTCTGCTGTGCATCCTTCAAGAAAAGCTGTAATGAGTGTATCTAGGGTGACGCGGCTTCTGCTAACGCGAATCACACCGTTTGCATCAGCCACCAGCAGAATTGGTCCAGCCGTAGGAACAAGTAGCATTTTGAGATTGATGGCAGTGTTAGTTTTCTCTCTTTAGCATAGCAGTTTGCTAAAGTCGATCGCCTTTACAATCAGGATCAGTTCTGGGTTGTGAATTTAGCTTGGCTGTGAGAGGATGTATCAAAAATATGTATTTATGAAACTCAAAATTTTGACGGGACTCCTGACAGGGTTAGTTGTTTCTGCCAGCACAACAGCGCTCTTTTGTCAACCCAGCCGTGCGGGAAATAATAGCTGGTTCGGCAACGGTACTCTCAAATATATTAACACTGGGATTCTGAATCCAGAACCCGTGGTGTGCGCTGCTGTTAATCAACAAGATACTTGTACGAATAGGACTTTGCGATTCACTCTGAAGCAGGGGAGTGATGCTGACGCTACCTTGAAAAAACTGCCAAAAGTTGACTTAACAGTTGTAGAGTTTACCAACAGTCAAAAGTACAGCGTTGCTAAGATTGCCAACTCAGATTTGGCGGCAGGGACGAAAGCTGAGGATTTGTTTATTCGGGGTGAGCAAAAATATGAAAAAGGAGATTATCAAGGCGCTATAGCCACTTACACTCAAGCAATTGCGCTTAATCCTAACTATGCCCAAGCCTACCACAACCGGGGAAATGCCCGCTCTAAATTAGGAGACAACAAGGGTGCTGTAGCCGATTACAACCAAGCTTTACGAATTAATCCTAACTATGCCAAAGCCTACTACAACCGAGGAAATGCCCGCGATGACTTAGGAGACAAGCAGGGTGCGGTAGCCGATTACAACCAAGCTTTACGAATTAATCCTAACTATGTCTTGGCCTACAACAACCGGGGACTTGCCCGCTTTAGGTTAGGAGACAAGCAGGGTGCTTTAGCCGATTACAACCAAGCTTTGCGAATTGATCCTAACCATGTTAATGCCTACTACAACCGGGGACTTGCCCGCCGTGGATTAGGAGATAAGCAGGGTGCGATTCAAGACTTTCAGAAAGCAGCAGACTTATATCAGAAGCAAGGAGATAAAGATAGCTATCAAAAAGCCCTTAACCATCTGAAAAAACTTCAATGAACTGCAACAAATCTCTTTTTTTATTGACAGGTAAAATCTATGAAATTCTCTCACAAAATTTCCATTGCGTTGATTGGTGCAGTTGCAATAAGTGCGATCGCACAACCAACCCCTGTTTTCGCTATCTCTGCTGAGGTTCCGAGTGCCTCTGTGGCTGCTGCGCCCAAAGCTGAGGATTTATTTATTCAGGGTGAGGAAAAGTATGAAAAAGGAGATTATCAAGGCGCTATAGCCGCTTACACTCAAGCAATTGCGCTTAATCCTAATTATGCAGAAGCCTACAACGGCAGGGGAAATGCCCGCTATACTTTAGGAGACAATAAGGGTGCTGTAGCCGATTTCAACGAAGCTTTGCGAATTAATCCTAACTATGTAGAAGCCTACACCAGCCGGGGGAATGCCCGGGATGACTCAGGAGACAGGCAGGGCGCTATAGCCGATTACAACGCAGCTTTACGAATTAATCCCAACGATGCCTCAGCCTACTACAACCGGGGAGTTACCCGCTCTCGTTTGGGAGACAACGAGGGTGCACTCGCCGATTACACCGAAGCTTTGCGAATTAATCCTAACTATGCCTCTGCATACAACAACCGGGGAATACAGCGCTCTAAATTAGGAGACAACAAAGGTGCTGTAGCGGATTTTAACGAAGCTTTACGAATTAATCCTAACTTATTCCAAGCCTACGGCAACCGGGGACTTGCCCGCTCTGATTTAGGAGACAACCAGGGTGCTGTAGCAGATTTCAACGAAGTTTTACGAATTAATCCTAACGATGCTTTTGCTTACTATCAGCGGGGGAGTATCCGTTCTGTTTCAGGAGACAACCAGGGTGCTGTAGCCGATTTTAACGAAGCTTTACGAATTAATCCTAACTTATTCCAAGCCTACGGCAACCGGGGGCTTGCCCGCTCTGAGTTAGGAGACAAGGAAGGTGCGATCCTCGATTTCAACGAAGTTTTACGAATTAATCCTAACGATGCTCTTGCTTACTACCACCGGGGGATTATCCGTTATGTTTCAGGAGACAATCAGGGTGCTGTAGCCGATTTTAACGAAGTTGTGCGAATCAATCCTAACTCTGCCGAAGCATACACTAGCCGGGGGAATGCCCGCGATGACTCAGGAGACAGGCAGGGTGCTATAGCCGATTACGATCGAGCTTTGCAAATTAATCCTAACTTTGCCAGTGCCTACTTAAACCGGGGCGTTACCCGCTTTCGTTTAGGAGACACGCAAAGTGCTGTAGCCGATTACAATGCAGCTTTGCGAATCGATCCTAACTTAGCCGGCGCCTACTTGAGCCGGGGAATTGCCCGCGCTGAAGGGGGAGACAAGCCCGGGGCGATGCAAGACTTTCAGAAAGCAGCAGACTTATTTCAGCAGCAAGGTGATAAAGATAACTATCAAAAAGCCCTTAACAATTTGAGGAAACTTCAATAAACTGCAAAAACTCCCCAAAGGTCGATCGCACTATTAATCGCTAAACAATAGAATACCCCGAGCCCCGACTTTTTTAAGAAGTCGGGGATCTAATTAAAGATTATCGGAATCAGACAATTTAATTTTTTTTTCGTTATTATATATACCGAGTTCAGAGCGACATAAGTCGCTCCTACTGCTATCGGATTTATCTTTTAAATATTTTTCACGGCCCCACCTGCGATCGCCGTTAAAATAGCCACGCCAAAAGCCAGCCGATACCACACAAACACCCACGTGTTTTGAGTTTGCAGGAACTTGAGCAGCCACGCGATCGACAAATAAGAAAACACAAAAGCCGAAATCGTGCCCACTATCAAAGCTGCAACTCCAGCATCGCTGATTCCTTCTCCCAAAGCACCCTTCAATTCGACTAATCCAGCCACAGTAATTGCCGGAATTCCCAATAAAAAAGAAAACCGCGCGGCGGCGGATCTTTCCAATCCCATGAACAATCCTGCTGTCAGAGTGGAACCCGATCGCGAACACCCCGGAATCAAGGCTATTGCTTGAGCTAATCCCATAAAAATGCCGTCTGAGACAGTTAACTTTTCATAAGTGCGATTGCGCTTGCCAGTTTTTTCTGCTATTCCTAACAGCAGCGACATGACGATCGAAGCAATGGCGATACTGGCCAAACTCCTGAGTGGCGAGTTGTCAAAATCGGGAATCAATGCCTTGATTAGCAGCCCAAAAAAGACTATAGGTATTGTTCCCAAAATAATTCCCAGCGCCATTTGAAACTCATGCGATTTGTAGTCGCGCCGCACCACTGCATCTACAGCACCCAAAGTTATAGTTGTCAAGTCTTTCCAGAAATACCAAAGCACTGCCACAATACTGCCCAACTGAATTACAGCAGTATAAGCAACCCCCGGATCGCCCCATCCTAGGGCGATCGGCACTACCTTTAAATGAGCGGTACTGCTGATGGGCAAAAACTCTGTTAATCCCTGTACAATCCCTAAAATAATCGCCTGCACCAGATTGATTTGAGCAGGCCCGGAAACATCAGCAGCGGGCGTTTGGGCGAGGATTGTGTCAAGCAAAGCTATCATTAGTTATTAGTTCCCAGTTGTCAGTTTCTAGTTATGAGTGGAATTTAACATCTTGCACCCTTCTCAGAAGCTAGAAGCCCAGCCCGCAACAAATAAATTTCATTGTGGCGCAGACACTTCCAGCCCGCCCCTGAAAAACCGATGGCAAATAGTGTTTTTGGATAGGTAGAATCACCGTGTCGATCGCTACAACAAGCAAATTATCATAGTCTATCCGAAACTACGTTAACCTACTCAGGAACATTTGCATACAGTTGCTGATAAACTTAGGAAAGTTTTTGCATCTGATTTCGCTTTCCTTACAGCCACTGCCAACAACCTATGATATTTCCTGAGAACAAAAATTCAATTGTTACTCCTGCTTCTGGCCTGGGCTTGCTGAAGCGAATCTTGTCAGCGAGTCTTTTAACAGTCGCGATCGCACTTAGCTTGATACTGCTAAGCGGTACGGCGCCAGCTTTGGCAACTCTCACAGACGATCGCTTCGACGGTACAATATTTTCCCTCTACGCCGGCAACGGTTCCCTAGTTCCTCCTAAAATCAAGCTTGCAGATTCTTTCAAACGCCATAAACCCGTACTGTTAGTGTTTTACACTGACGACAGCAGCGACTCCAAGCAATATGCGATCGTCGTTTCTCAACTCCAGGAATTTTACGGCCGGGCAGCCGATTTTATGCCGATAACAGTTGACTCTTTGCCTCCCAAACCGTCACCGGAACTCACCGAACCGAGCCATTATTACGAAGGTTTTGTACCTCAAACTCTCATCCTCGACCAATCGGGAAAAGTAGTTTTTAATGAGAAAGGACAAATACCATTTGAACAGGTAGATGATGCTTTTCGGAAAGTATTTGATTTGCTGCCCCGGGAAAAATCAATCCCGCTCAAACGCCGCGTGGTGAACGAACTTAATGTTGAATTATCGAAGTAAAATGTTGCAATAAGTAAGCTAATTTCAACAAACGAAATACTCGCGAGACCCGACTTAGTGAAAAAGTCAGGTCTCGATTAGCTCTCCAACGAATTCACTATCAAAAATGAAGTCAGGAATCAAAATATTATTAATCGCGGTTGTGACGGTATTTTTAGTTTTAGAAACTGCCGGAGTGGGGCGATCCATAATTAGCGCTTTTTCTGACAGCAGTTCCCGCAAACCTTTAGCTTTAAATCAATATACAGGCGTAGCCTATCTCGATTCCGCTTCCTGTACTGGTTCGCTGCTAACGGGAGGGTTGTACGTTCTCACGGCGGCCCACTGTCTGAATGAAGGGGGAGTTAAGGTTCCTGCTGAAACGACAATTAAAGCAATTTTTAAATTGCCTAGCGGTGAAGTTAGCATCCCCGTTAGCAAATATTATATCCATCCGGGCTGGACTGGTTACGAATCGGAAGTTGGCAACGATATTGCTATTTTGAAGCTGAAAAAAGCCGCGCCGCCAAGTATCGAACAGTACGAGATAAATAGAAATAAAAATGAAGTTGGGAAAGTATTGACAAAAGTTGGATACGGATATATCGGTTTAGGTGCAAAGGGACAAGATGAAGATTCTAATGCTGAGGCGAAAAGATATAGCGGACAGAATCGCTATGATGCTTTAATTGATGTTTTGAAAGATGCGACAGAATCAGATATGTCAGAATTGGTTTTGGGAAGTCAATTAATCTTTGATTTTGACGCGGGAACTAGCAAACACGATGCTTTGGGGAGGCATTTTCCGAGGTTGCGCGATCGGGGTTTGGGGAAAAATGAGATAGCTACCGCTAGCGGAGATTCGGGCGGGCCTTCGTTTGTTGACGGGAAGATTGCGGGGATTAGTTCTTGGGGTTATAGCGATCGGGGATTTTTCAAAACAAACATCAGCGATATTGATAAAGTTGACGATAATGGCAGTTTTGGGGAAATTTCCGGCGACACGCGGGTATCATTTTATGCAAGTTGGATCGATCGAGTGACAAAAAATCCCTGATAGGGTTTTGGGTTAATTGCGGCTGAGTTTTGAAGATCTTAAGAGGAATAGGCATCAAAATCAAAGAAGGTGGGTTTTTTGCCGTTTGTACGAGTTCGGAAGTATGCTAGCAAAAAAACCCGGTTTCTGAGTGCGATCGTCGATCTTCCCATCCCGCTTCTGTTTCAAGCCCTAGATAGGAATTTAGGCATTTTCCGGCAAGTCAGGGCGATCGCTTCTTCAGGTCTGAAACCTGTCCGGAAATGGCCATCAAACCCTTACAGAAACTGGATTACAGCCGACAAAATTAACCCCTCGATTTTTACACCCACCAACAGACGCACTTTTCCCAAAAATATACCTCCCCCCCAAAACCCGCAGACAGCCACAATTCTCTCCATAATTATAAGCTGTCGAGCAAAATAGATCAGAACCCTTAAACTTCAAACCATGACCAAAACCTTAATTCCCGTAATACTCGCCGGCGGTAAAGGCGAACGCTTCTGGCCTCTCAGCCGCAAGCAGCGTCCCAAGCAGTTTTTGAGTCTCGACGGTAGCGGCAAGAGTTTGCTGCAAGCTACAGCAGAAAGACTATTAACATTAGGTAACGGCTGGGACGATTTGTGGGTGGTAACGTCGGAAATGTTGGCTGCGGGAGTCCGGGAACAGTTGCCGCTTTTACCTCCTGAGAATTTGCTGGCGGAACCCGAAGGCCGGGATACTGCGCCGGCGGTGGCCTGGACTGCTATAGAAACTGCCAAGCGTTACGGTGAGGATGCGGTGGTGGGTTTTTTCCCGGCGGATCACTGGATTGGGGAACCCGAGGAGTTTGTCAAGACTTTGGAGGCGGCAGCGGAGTTGGCGAAAAATCAGGATGCGATCGCCACTTTGGGAGTAAAACCGAGTTATGCTTCCACCGGCTACGGCTACATCGAACAAGGCGAGGAAATTGGCAGTTTTGGGGGTTTTCCGGCCTATCGGGTGGCCAGGTTTACCGAAAAGCCCGATCGCACAACTGCTGAAGAATTTGTAGCCAGCGGCAAGTTTAGTTGGAACGGCGGCATTTTTGTATTTCGAGTCGGAACTGTCTTGACAGAATTGCGAAATCATGTACCGGAAATGATGGCAGCTTTAGAGGCCAAAGGTGCCGCTGCTTACTCCGAATTGCCGAAGATTAGCATCGATTACGCGCTGATGGAGAAGACGCAAAAAGCCTGTGTTCTGCCCGTAGGCTTTAGCTGGGACGATTTGGGAGATTGGAATGCGATCGGTCGTTTGCTGCAAGGAGACAAACCGAATGTGGAATTAGCAAAACACGTCGGGATTGACACCAAAGGCGGCATTTTCTATGCAGCCGATGAGAACGAGGTTATTGTCACCATTGGTTTAGAAGATGTGGTAGTTGTCAGAGATGGCAACGTAACTTTGATTGTGAAAAAGGACAGGACGCAGGAGATTAAACAGGTAATTAAGGTGTTGGGAGAAGATGACAAGTTGAAAGATTTGTTGTGATGTAAGTACGACCAAATACCGCTGACCCAAGTCCTGAAAACTTCGTTTGTAGTAAGGACTTTAGTCCTTTATTACCCAAAGCCCAAGCAAAGACTAAAGCTTTTACTACGAACTTCTTTATTCTCTGTATTTTCTTCCTCTACGTTCTCGGCGATGAAAGCGGTTTGTTATAATTACGAATCAATCTCTAAGATTTTTCGTCCAATCCATTCGGCAATTCCTGGCACAACGGCATTACCAAGGAGTCTCCCTCGGCGACCGTCCATCCTGGAGGAAATCCCATCAGCTTTTCCCATTCTGTCCAAGTCAAGTTTCTCGCCACAGAGTATTGGTCTGTCTGAATGGCCTCCTTGATGTCCTCCAGTTTGGGCGCGTAACGTGGGGCAGACGCTTTTTGCCAAGGTATACCCGAAGCCGCCGCGACGTTGTACCACAAGCGGAGTGTCTCCGATAATGCCTTCACAAACACTCGATCGAGTTTCCTTCCTCCTCGATTTTCGCGCCGCAGAATCCCCAGACAATTCGCCGCTGTCAGTAAAGATTCTACAGGCACGTTGCGATCTAAAACTGGCAATAAAGAACACTCTGTCTCGGTCGTGAGGTAAGCCCGTATGTCGAGCGTTACACGATAGCCATCCCCCCAAATACCCGTGCGCTTCCAGCGTGTCGATAACGACCTCAAGAGCGGTTCCTTGCTCTGCCGAGAGCAGCCCCGGCACATTTTCCAAGACCAACCACGCTGGCTGAATTTCTGCAACAAGTTCCATAAATTTGTAGAAAAGTCCGCTTCTTTCTCCTGAAAGTCCTTTTCTTTCTGTGTTGGCATTGCTAAGGTCTTGGCAGGGCCATCCTGCACACCATAAATCAGCGGCAGGGATAGTTGAGTGTGTGAGGGTTCTGATGTCTTCATAAATCGGTACTTGAGGCCAGTGACGTTTTAATATTTGTTGGCAGTATTTATCTATTTCGCATTGAAATACGACATTCATTCCCGCTTTTTCAAAGCCTAGATCGAAACCGCCAATACCTGAAAAAAATGACGCAACTCGCATTTTAATGATAGTTCTTTATTTACACAGATTGTAGACTTAATCAGTTTGGTAGACGAAAATCGTCTACCAAACTGCTACACCACAAGATATCATCCTCAATCGTAGTTTAAAAACATCTTTATCAGATGGGCGAAGCTAATATTAGCGGCTCGCGAATCAAGCAGGCTCGTGAAAAACTCGGATGGGGGCAGAGCGATCTAGCCGCAGCCATTGATGTAGACTTTCACATTAAGCTGGATCAGTCTGACATTTCAGAGATAGAGCGTCAGAAGCGTGGTGTTAAAGATTTTGAGCTAGATGCGATCGCGCGTCTGCTGCAAGTAACTCCAGAGTGGCTTTTACGCGGAGATGAGGCAAACTCCCATGACTGAGATGGGGGCGAACCGCGAACAGTGGATCACAGAGGCTTGCGCTGGCTTTGCAAGCACCAAGCCAGCCAATATAAATTATTACAGATTAATTTTAGAGACGCTTTGGCCTCCCGGTCACAGCATTCCAGGGCCAGTAGTTCCCCTATCACATTTACGTCAAGTTATTAACAATTTTAGAGGAGAACCTTACGCAGATACTCCTAGACGCATACGAGAGCTGCAAGGGGAAGAAGGATTTTTGGGAATAGTTAGATTTGGTAGTGGCAGCAAAACAAGATATCAGCTACTCAGCATAGAAATTAGTCCAAAACGCGAACAGAGAATCAAACTCAGTGAGGCTTTTTGGCAGAAAATTTTGCTTAAATATCAAGATCGCTGTGCAGTGTGTGGCAGACAAGCGCCTCTTGTCAGATTAGATCGAGATCATAAAATTCCGCGCTTGAGAGGAGGAGGAAATGAAGAGGATAATTGGCAACCGCTATGTGCAGAATGCAATAACTTTAAAAGCACGGCCTGTCGAGGATGCCAACTTGAGTGTACACATTGCCCCTGGGCATTTCCTGAAACTTTTGCCCCAATTAAAATCTCGGCTTCTGACATCCAAAGAATTAAGGCACTTGCTATTCAACAAGGAATGAGTTCAGAAGCTTTGTTAAGGCAAATAATTGAAAGCTACTTTAACAGCAAAACTTAACTACCATCCCCTCCCACACCCCAAAATTCAATCGCACCCTTTCGCCCATGTTATTCCCCAAGACACTGGTCAGCCCGGTAAACAGCGCTATCCTAGTAGTTATATAGCCCTTAAACCCGATCGACCCGGAAGCCCCTTGTTTAGCCTAGTTCAAAACACTTCTGGCAAAGGAGAAATTCTAGAGGTCGTCTTCCGCAACGGTTGGGGCGACATGAAACGCGTGGTTGTCGCAGAAAAAACGCGAGCACGGGCGAGAACCCAACGCCATCACCCTTTTTCGGCACACTATATGTAGTGTGCCTGCGTAAGTCCTGAGTATACAGAATCCCCCTTCGCCGACTTTTGGCAATCCGAGTTGCACACTATGACGATTCCAGCCAAACATCGTTTCGGCTTGACGGGCTCACCCTCCCAAGTCGTCTGGGGCGACTTTCGCCATGAAGTCTCGTTGGCGACTTCCCGTTAAATTTTGGGCTGCATCGAGGAATGTCGCGAATCATTGCATCACTCAGCATCTTCTGGCTTTTTTGCGATCTAAAAAGGAGAGACAATCGCCAATGGTGGCATTGCCTCTCCTCTATTCTGCCTGGGACTTTATTTTTTCCCAAGTCCCCAACAATTAACCGTTCCTCAAGAAGGATTAATCAATCAGTTCCGGCGTAGGAACTTGTGCATTAATCTGGGCCTGGGAAAACGAGGGCAAAGTCCAAGTTGTCTCACCCGCTTTAAAAACTTTAGCAGGGGCAACATTCAATTGAATACCACCCGTTGCTGCATTTGTTGTAGCAATTAGCTGCGTACCATCTACAACCTTAATAGCAACCGGTTCAGCCAAAGAAACTGGCTGAGCCGTCGGGCCTAAAGTAGCTTGAGTCTCTGCTGGCACGTAAATACCATCGCAATCCCAATCATCATCTGTAACCTCACCCGCTGCCAGGAAATAAAGTTGCGTGGGCGATTTTTTCGGCTTATTCGCATAAACTGCCAGCGTTTGCCCGGTTTGATTACGGCACTGAGCCCGCTTTTTAGCAGTTTCGATCACGTATTTCTGCATTTGCAATTCGGACAACCGCTGTTGGTACTGTTCAGGCGTATAACCCGCAGTCGAAGGATCGCTCTGAGCTGACAAAAGTTGATTCAATTCCTGTGTCACTTCCGCATAGTCAGCCCCCTTTGTGAAATCTTTGCCGGCCAATGAAGGCTGAGCTACAGCTAAGTTTACGAAAAGCACTAAAGCCACCAGAATTACTTTGAAAAACTTGCTCATTTTTGTTATCCTTTGTGTAAGAAATCAGAGTTTGTTCTTAGAAAACCCCTCCACTTTGCTGAAGTTATAAATTATTTATTTTTCAACTTCAGCAAAGTGGAGGAAACTTGAACCCTAGTTTACCTCAATTTTTTCGACTTGAGGTGCAGTCTCTAACGATAGATAACTGTCTTTAAGCAATGTCAGCAGCCACAAGCAACTGATAGCTACAGTAACTACCGTTAAACCGCGATCTTCTAGAGTATGGCTATCGAGCAGGATCAGCGTACCCAGACCCATTAGAACGAAGGGAACAAGGGAATTACCGTAGCGGACAAGTAGGGTCGCGATCGCGCTCATGCGAGTTAGTTGATACGCCACATAACACCAGACACCCACTAGCAAGAAAAAGACGCTCAGAATCACTAGCAGGCTATCCCAAGTGCAGTTGGCAAACAATGGGACATAAATCCCCACATTATCGCCTCCATTAGCAAATGTAACCGCAGCTACAGTATAAGTTTGTGGGGATAAAAGACTAGCAAAAATAGTGGATGGAGGCGAATCTGTAGCAGTATTTTCATCAGCCTCTGTATCTCGATTTAGCAGGCGGCTGACTCCAATGGCAATTGGTACTAACCCCAACATCCCCACCCAAGGGCGAGGCACCATCATACAGCCAAAGAAGCTAGGAAGACTAAGCAGCACCAGTGCTGCGAACCCAAGATATTGTCCTGTAACAATGTGTTGCCGTCGAAAAACAGCATTGACTTGGGAGAAAAACAGCAGCAAGATGACAATATCATCTAAATTTGTGGCGGTGAAAGCTGTAACACCTGTGGAAATAGCGGTAATGAAGGGGTTCATATATAACTGCCTAGATTGTGATGGTAGGATTGCTGGAATAGTGCCGGAGATTAATTGATTTTAAGGTGTTTTTTTGGTTAAAAATGTTAATTAACTGATTGGCTAGAGTGACGCTCTCATTCACTGAGTAGTAACGTCGCTTCTCACAGCTTGAAATAGCTTAACGCGGATACCGAATGTGTTGAGGGCTTTTGAGTTGGAAGTGAAATTGGCATCACTTCTGCATATTTTGATGAGTAAAAGTTCGATTTAAATACTTGGGGAAGTAGTATGGGAACCTCAGCCGTCTGCTTCCGATCAGAAACAGACGGTTTAGCAGCTTCATTAACTTCGGTAATTGCTTTAACGGGGGCTGGCATCACCATCTCTTTGATGGGACTGACAGACTGCTGTTGCTGATTGAGCTTTTCCATTAAGTCAGGAATGTGGTGGCTTAATCGATCGAGCTTTTCGTGCAGTAGTACCACATCGTGAGCAGCTTTGAGATTAACTCGATGATTGTAGAGATTTTGTTCGCGCTCGGCATCCGACTGGCGGTTTTGACTCATTAACACAATCGGTGCAGTGTAAGCAGAGGCAAAGGAGAATACTAAGTTGAGGAGAATGAACGGCTGCTGATCCCAGTGAGGAATGCCCGGTGTCAGGTTCGCGCCCACCCACCCGGCGAGGACTACTGTCTGTCCAATCAAAAAGGGCCACGAACCCACTTTCGCTGCTAGGGTATCTGCTAACTGCTGCCCGCGAGTTAAGGCTTTTTCCTCTGGTTTTTGAGGGGTAAGCTGTAAAGGCCTTTGATGGCTGGCGGTTTTCATGTTGGCGTTAACGCTGTTGGAAAGAGTGGATTTCATGGCAAACCTCACGGGTGAATGTCTAGTTGAAGCTGACTGGTTAATGTTCGCTGGCGTTTTTCTTTGATGCCTTTACTTTAGTCAAACTCCACTCATAAGAGCAAATGTTCTTTTTTATCAAATCAATCACTTCAATTTATAGACTTGTTGGGAAATACTAAAGCCAAAGTCAAGATGGGTATTGTATCCAGAGGCTGCCAAGCTAGAAGTTTAGAACCCATCCCAGCAGATGACCGTGATACTCAGTGGCAGACAATTCTCGTTTGCCTTACTCGGTCAACTCGTCTGCAAATATGACGTGGAAGAAACTCAAACCAATTGTACATTTGCTAGAAACGACCTATGAAAAGGGGATTAAGGCTCCATCTCAGGAACTAAGCTGATACGCAGCTAGATTGTATAATATAAATATAAGATAAGCGATCATTAGTTATAATGTATGCCAGCCAAAAACCATCTATCTCAAAATCAAAAACAGAGACTCGTTAAACTACTAAAAGAGTCTGAGGATAATTACGTGAGGGAAAAGGTTCTAATTTTATTGCTAATAAATGACGGAAAGACCTATCGAGAAATTAGTGAATTTATGGAAATTGCTTACACAACAGTAGCTGATTGGTCAGTTCATGGCGACCCCGATAATTTGGAGAGTTTTTTAGATAAAAGAAGCCCAGGAAATTTTCGCAAAGTCACTCCAGAGTATGAAAAAATATTGATAAATACAATTGATAAAGCTCCGGCAGAATATGGATATGAATTTGGGAGATGGACGGCAGCCAGACTAGCAACATATTTAGAAAAAGTCACAGGAATTAAATTGAGTGGTTCCCAGATATCCAGGATACTACATAAAAAAAAATACGTTTATATTTGGGCTAAATATAGTTTAGAAGACAAACAAAATCCCATTGAAAGAGAAGTATTTAAACAGAAGCTATCTGAGTATTTAAGAATAACAAAAGAAACCCCAGAACTTTTACAGGTATGGTTTTGGGATGAAAGTGGATTCAGTTTACGAGTGATAAGAAGAAAAAGTTGGGGTAAAAAAGGCAGTCGAAAACAAATCACAGGTCAAAGGAAAAGAGGCAGAGTAAATATCATGGGTGGGTTGAGATATCATGACAAAAAAAGGTTAAATTTTGTGATAAAAAGAGGAGACTCGAATACCTTTTACGAGCAAATTAATGCCTTAAATGATTCGCTAGTTCAAGAATGGAGAGAACTGGGTAATCAAGCTGAAAAATTTGCCGAATCTGGAATGAAGATTGTAATTATTTTAGACAATGCTAGTTTTCATAAAAAGAAAGATATTCTGAGCCAAATATCAGCCGAAATGCCTCATATTATTTTAGAATTTTTGCCACCTTACAGCCCCGATTATAATTTGATTGAATTGGTCTGGCATTCAGCGAAAGAATATATAGCACATCGACTGTTTAAGTCAGTAGAAGAATTGTCAGAATTACTACACAGATTATTAAATGAAGGAGAAATGGTTATCAAATGGGATCGAAAAATCAAAAATAAAGGCAATGCTATTTTATCCGGTTTAGCTGCGTAGCAGCTTAGAACAGTACCTCCGGTTCTGGCATCGCTCCGAAATCCTGCCTAAATGGGATATCACAATTGTTCCCACTTGATGGGGATTTTATTTAATCGCCCGTCCCTTTCTGGTAAAAATACTTTAGGCTGTGTCTCAATAAACTTATTCCACTCTGCGGAATCGACATGGGGCAACATCTTTTCAATATATTTTATAACTAAGGGATGCCAAATATTTTTTCCTTTCTGTATACAATTCGGTGCCACTTCGATTTCTTCTAACTCTAAGTAGCAAAGGATTTCACCTAACTAAGCTAAAAACAAAGAAGAAAGATATTGATCGGCAAGCTGTATCTGATTATCAAATGCTGTAATACCAATTTAATCTGAAGTTATACAGATCTTGATCCCCCTCGCATCCCCCTTAAGAAGGGGGACGAAAGAGCGGAATCTTGTCCCCCCCTTATTAAGGGGGGCTAGGGGGGATCTGATTCTATGCAGCCTCATAAAAAATTGGTATAAGAGTGTAATCTTTATAAATCGCTTGAGCTGGGTTCAACCCCGAAACAGCCTGGATTCAAACGCTCTGCGGTTATCATAATTTTTCCTTGTAAAGGTATTTTGTGCAGATTTGAGATTCGCACGGAAATCAGCATAAAAACTCAGGTTTATTTTATCCTCAATTCGCTTCAAGCGTTGTTCAATTTCTTCTAACCGCTGTAGTACGACAATAAATGCTGTACATGAGACAGTTAAAGTGAGGATACTGGCAACTGAACCACACTGAGATATAGCAATCCTTGCAGGAGTAGTAAATTTTTTACCCCACCCCAACCCTCCCCAAACTCGCTCGCTAGGGAGTAAGAAATTCACAAATGATGCGAGGATGGCTATAGTAGGGTTGATACTGGAGAAAGATTAGAGTTTACTTTACGCAACATAGCAACTATTTCATGCGGCTGCTTCTGTGCATCCCGAATCACACCGCAAACTCGTAGATACTTCCCACTATTCTAAACCTTGATTACTCGACTCAGAAATTGTAAATGTTACATCAACTGCACTCATCGTTTTGACTTTTTCTACATTTGAATATTTACTTTACTTACATAATTAAATTTATTGACGTATAATTTTTTAATTATAAAAATGTTATGTATGCTTTAAATGTATATTACTATGAGGAGTAATGCCAAAGCCAAAAACCGATCGCCCCCACACCCCAAAATTCGTGAAGCGAAGCTATCCCGTAGGGAATCGCACGCTTTCGCCCAAGTTATTCCCCAAGACACTGGTCAGCCCGGTCAACAGCGCTATCCTAGTAGTTATATAGCCCTTAAACCCGATCGACCCGGAGGCCCCTTGTTTAGCCTAGTTCAAAACACTTCTCGCAAAGGAGAAATTCTAGAGGTCGTCTTCCGCAACGGTTGGGACTACATGAAAAGCCTCCTAACCGGCCGCAAAACCGACGCACCCAGTCTCCCAACTCCAGCAGTTCTCCGCAACATCCTCGTCGAATTAGGCCCAGTTTTTGTCAAATTGGGACAATTGCTGAGCACCCGTCCCGACCTTTTACCGGCCAGCTACATCGAAATCCTCTCCACGCTACAAGCGGAAGTGCCGCCCGTACCGTGGTCGCAAGTAGAAGTTATCGTCCGCAAGGAACTCACACAATCTCTCGAAGATACCTTCGCCAAATTTAACACCGAAGCCGTCGCCGCAGGTTCGATCGCCCAAACCCACAAAGCTACTTTAAAAGACGGTCGCGAAGTCGCCCTCAAAGTTCAGCGCCCCGGTATTGATATTGTCATCGAACAAGATATCGCCGTGCTCCGAGGTTTGGCCGAACTTGTCATGCTCACAGACTTCGGTCAACAATACGATATTGTCGCCTTAGCTGAAGAATTTGCGATCGCCCTGCGTGCAGAACTAGACTTCATTCAAGAAGCCAGCTACACAGACGAACTGCGCCGCAATTTATCTAAAAGTAAATGGTTTGACCCCACACAAGTTGTCCTACCAGAAATTAACTGGGAGTTGACTACAAAAAAACTCTTAGTAATGGAGTGGCTGAACGGAGTCCCAATTTTGTTAGGCGATTTGCAAGGAATTCGCCAAAAAGGAGATGTAAATGCCGAACGCGAAGAAATTACAACCCTGCTTTGCCGCGTTTTCTTCCAGCAGTTGTATATCGACGGATTCTTTCACGCAGACCCGCATCCCGGCAATTTATTTTATCTCAAAGATGGCCGCATAGCCCTGCTAGACTGCGGCATGGTCGGCAGATTAGACCCGCGCACTCAGCAGAATTTGACAGAAATGTTGCTGGCAATTGTCGATTTAGACGCTCAGCGCTGCGCTCAATTAACTTTGGAAATGGCTGAATTTGCTCAGCCGACAAGTTTAGTTAATCTAGAGAACGATTTGGCTCGAATGCTCCGCAAGTATTACAATATAAGCTTGTCGCAAATGAACTTGTCGGAAATTTTTTATGAGGTGCTGGAAATCACCCGCAAAAATAAAATTCGACTGCCCAGCAATCTCGGTTTGTATGCAAAAACTCTAGCTAATTTGGAAGGACTGGCGCGCTCTTTTAATCCCAGATTTAATATTGTAGAGCAGGTCAAGCCCCTGATGACCGATATGTTTCGGCGTCAGTTATTAGGAGACGATCCGATCCAAGCTCTGCTGAGAACTGCCCTGGATCTCAAAAGCTTATCTTTGCAATCTCCGCGACAGGTGGAAGTGCTTTTAGACCGAGTTACTTCGGAAACTTTGAAGTGGAACTTGACCCTAAAAGAACTCGACCCACTGCGCCGCACTCTGGGGGATTCTGCGAACCGACTTTCTTTTAGTATTGTCGTGGGTTCGCTGATTGTGGGGGCGGCAATTATTTCTTCTAACGCACAAACTCCTCAGCTATCTTTTCTGAGCACGGGTTTGTTTGGGGCGGCGAGTTTTTTGGGTTTGTGGTTAGTTATTAGCATTCTCAGGTCAGGGCGTTTGCGGAGTTGATTGAAAAGGGGAAATTGGGAAAATTAGCAGATATAACAATCGTTTCGGGAAACGTGAAACAGGCTTTTTTTTGTGAACCAACCGCGAAAATGCTATTGAAGCCAATGTTGAAAAGAGAAGAGAAAGATATTACAATTGATGCGAGGATTTCTATAGCAATCCTTGCATCAATTGTGAATTTCTTACTCCCGAGCGAGCGAGTTGGGGGAGAGTTGGGGTGGGGTAAAAAATTTACGACTCCTGCAAGGATAGCTATATAGCATCCTCAACTATTAAGCAACATCTCTGACTTAAGATAGGCGATCGCCCGCAGCAGCTAAGTCTAAGCTAGAAATTGTTCCATAAACCTAAATGAGGAAACAAAGATGAGTAGCGGTCACGCCAGCCATAAAGGCTCTTCCACAAAACCCAATACCAACACTAACGGTCAAATTACATCCCCTGACGACCAACCCGCTGATCCGCTAAATCAAGAAACATCCGGTTATCCGTTCCATAACGAAGCAAAGGAAAATCCTGTTGCCACCGCGCGGCCCGGCGAAGAGGCTGAGTCTGGCGAAGAACAGCAATAGTTATATCGATTAAATTGGCATCGATATGCTATCTGCGACGCGGTTGATTAGAGGTTTGATAAGAATTAGGTTTGTACTAATTACATCTTGCACTTCCAGAGTCCGCCAGCGATTTCAATCTCTGCCGGACTCTTTAGGCAGGTTCAGTAGTACCTAAAAACTTCAAGACTAAAAACTCAAGTCCTTACGAAAAACCTATTTAACATAATAAAATTAAAGTTAGGGATTATTGCTAAATGAACGAGATTAACCAAGTAGTGGAACAGGAAAAATGGCCGGAATTGGGATTAGTCTGCATTACAACATCCGATGCAGTTCGCTTTCGCACTGTGACGCGGAAGCGACTTTTACAGCTTTCGGAAACTGAACAAGAAACAGTATTGCGCGAGCTTTATGCAGACAACTTAAAGCGGCTTGACAAAGCGATCGACTTCTGTTTGGCTAATCAGATCAAGCTCTACCGCATGACTTCTGCACTGTTCCCTTTTGCAGATACAGATTTGGGGGAAGCAGTGCTACACTCCATGACTGAGGAATTGCGGACTACGGGCGATCGCGCTATTTCTTTGGGCATCCGCTTGGTACTCCACCCAGATCAATTTGTCGTCCTAAGTTCCGACAAGCTTTCTGTGGTTGAAAACAGCATTAAAATTCTCGCCACTCATGCTTTAATTTTAGATATGTTGGGACAGCCCCGATCGCCCCAGGCACTGATGAACATTCACGGCGGCAAGAGCGATCGGAGTTCGCAGCTCAAATCAGTCATCCGCGACTTGCCAGAATCAATTCGATCGCGCTTAACGTTTGAAAATGACGAATACGCTTACAGTTCCTCGGAAATTTTAGAAGTTTGTCTCGATACCGGCGTACCAATGGTTTTTGACGCCCACCACCACGTCATTCACGAACATTTAGAAAGTTACGACGATCCCAGCGTTGCCGAAATGTTCGCCGCAGCCCGCACAACTTGGTCGGTTCCTGAATCGCAATTAGTACACATATCAAATGGCAGAGAATTTTTTGCCGACCCGCGCCACAGCGATGTAATTACAGAAATGCCTAATTGTTATTATCAGGCTCCTTGGATTGAAGTAGAAGCTAAATTCAAAGAATTAGCTATTGAAAAGTTGCGCGCCGAATGGTTGTCTGCGAATGTTCCCCAATTTAGCAGTGTCTCGTAGGGACGGGTTTGACAAACCATCTTTGCCTAACACGCATAATCTCGAAAACCCGCCCCGCCGGGTCGGGTAAATCCCAATCTACCTTTTTGTTAACTCAATCGGCGTAAGTCCCCCGCTATAACGGTACTCCGTTTAGCGCGGGGATATAAGCCGAGCAAGGTCTATAAAGAAATCTACAATTCTCGGATTTTCTAACAGAAACCTGTATGATATAAGTGGTTGCGACCCACCCACTCGGCTGCAAACAAAAGGTCACAGTAGCAGTAATATGCTTACCAAGGGAACTAGCGAGAGAAAGGGGGAAAGAACAGACCGCTGGTTGGTAAGGTAACGCCCTGCCGAAAAAGATAACCCAAGTTTGTTGTACGAAGAAAGATTTTTGCCTTGGGAAACAGGGCGACTGCGTGGGTTCCTCTAGGAAGGGGATAAAGGCCCAAAAGCCAGAGATGCTGTGTAAGACTCGGATCGTCTTAGGTGACGAATACCCAGTAATGGGATACCCAACAGAGCAACGGCAAATGAGACACGAAGCCTACACGCTCACCGAAGGTCAGTGCTAGGTATTTCACTACCAACTATAAATTATGTGTGGACGATACACTTTAACTACTTCAGGTCAAATCATAGCCGAATTCTTCAAACTTTCGGCAGTTCCCGACATCGAACCGCGATACAATATCGCCCCAACTCAATCAGTTGCCACAGTAACAGTTGAAACAAAAAAAATGCAGCGACAGTTTCAATTTATGCGCTGGGGTTTGATTCCAAGTTGGGCAAAAGACATGAAAATGGGCAGCAAGATGATCAATGCGCGATCGGAAACTGTAGCCGAAAAGCCTGCTTTTCGCAGCGCAATCAAGCACAGGCGATGTTTGATAGTCGCTGACGGTTTCTACGAATGGCAACAGCAGGGAAAGAACAAACAGCCTTACTATTTTCAAAAGGCAGACGGCGAACCTTTTGCTTTTGCCGGTTTGTGGGAAAATTGGGAATCTCCAGAAAAAGAAAACATTGTATCTTGCAGTATAATTACTACCGATGCTAACGAAACAGTGCAGCCAATGCACGATCGAATGCCAGTGATACTCCCCGACAGCGATTGGGAACAGTGGCTAGATCCTTCTGTTAAAAATGCTCAGGAAGTTTTGCCCCTGTTAAAGCCCTATGCTTCCGAAGCCATGAAAGCAAAGGCGGTAAGTGCGATCGTCAACAGTCCAAGTAGAGACACTCCCGAATGTATTAGCGATCGGCAATAAATCATTGGACCGGACAAAACCGAGATAGTTTGAGTTATGATCTAAAATGATGTTTGAGCTGTAGACTTTGGTTTTCTAAGGATCAGTTTAACTCAGTTGTTATTTGCTCAAACATTTTTTTAATCTTAACATCAGTTAGAAAACAAAAAATATGATCGGATACGTTACACTCGGTAGCAACGATATTCAAAGCGCAGCAAAGTTTTATGATGCTTTGCTTGCTGAAATTGGCGCTAAACGATTCATGGAATTCGACGGATTTATCGCATGGAGTGTTTCTCCCAATGGACCAGCACTTGCTATTACAAAACCATTTGATGGTAACAGAGCAACTGTTGGCAATGGAGTAATGATAGCTCTTCAAGTTGACAGTCCCGAAAAAGTCAACTTAGTTTATAACAAAGCGATCGAACTTGGGGCTAAGGATGAAGGACCTGCAGGGCCAAGAGGCGTGTTGCCGGGGTTTTATGCGGGATATTTTCGGGATCTTGATGGGAATAAGCTGAACGTGTTTTGTATGACAGAGCCAAACACTTAAGATTTTTATTTTTCGTGAGGCGAGCCGAAAAAAAGCTATTTCCGATCGTTAGCTATTAGTTATCAATCCATAAATAAGAGTTGATAACTAATAACTAATGGCTAATGACTAATAACTAAATTAACTCTCGTAAATCCGCGCTTCAGCAGCCTCGGGATTTTCCTCGCAATACTCGTCAAAAGCCGTTTTTTCAAGCTTCATCGATCGCTGGTGAGAAGCCTCAGCCTGCATTTCCTCTACAATATCCCACGCTACCGCGCACTCTCTAGAAGTAGCACCTTTCTCGGCACAGATAGTTCTGGCATCCGCGATCGCCTGTTCGATTTCTTCCTCAAATAAAACACTTTTTGGCTTCTCGACAAAATCACTTTTTGTCAAGATATCCGTTACCGAAATAATGCCCAGCAGTTTGTCTTTAATCACCGGAGCTCGGCGGATTCGGGTATTGGCGAACAACCTCGCCACGTATTCCACGCCCAAGTCTGGATTCACCGTGATGCAGGGTTTGGTCATAATCTCGAAGACGCGGACTTTCTGGGGGTCTACTCCGTAGGCTGTTACTTTGTAAACAATATCCGTTTCCGTCACAATGCCGTAGGCGTCTTGTTCGTGGCGGCGTTCCACAATTAAAGCGCGCAAACACAGTTCGTTCATCATCGCGACTGCTTCAGCTACAGTTGCTGAGCCGCGAATGGTAACAACTTCTGTGGTCATAATATCTTGGGCTTTCATCATCATTTTTTATTGCTTCCTACTTATAAAGTCTAGTGCGTCCCGATTGGCGGCTGTCCATTTGATTCGTCATCATTAAGACTTACCCTCAGAAACCCGGTTTATACCAAAATATTGGGTTTAGTAACGATAAATCCGGTCAGCAACCGGGTTTCGGAGAAATCGTGCGATCGCAAACTAATCATAAAACCTTTAACGCCACTCGGGATGACAAGTTACCTGAAATAGCCGATTCCCCGGAACCTCCGGAGTCCGCCAGTTCCAGTTCAGACGGGGCCAGCGTGCGAGTGCCCCAGCAAGAGTGAACTAATGGGGGCGATCGATTTGAGCTTGTTGGGATCAGATTTTCCAGCCCCAGTCTCAAAGAAGCAAAAGTTAACACAAACTAAGCAACTGCTTGCGCTCGCACAGATCCCCGCCTCTGATAAACTTGATTGCTGGGAGTGCAAAAGAGCACAAGGCACGCATCAGCAGTTGGGAGGATCTAGTTCGTGGACAATGTAATCGGTTTAGAGATTATCGAAGTAGTTGAGCAGGCAGCCATAGCTTCCGCTCGCTTGATGGGCAAAGGCGAGAAAGATGAAGCCGACAGAGTGGCTGTAGAAGCCATGCGGGAGCGCATGAACAAAATTCATATGCGCGGCCGCATCGTGATCGGCGAAGGCGAACGCGATGACGCACCCATGCTTTACATCGGTGAACAAGTAGGTATTTGTACCCGCGAAGATGCCAAAGATGTCTGCAACATAGATGAATTGATCGAAATTGACATCGCTGTTGACCCCTGCGAAGGTACTAACCTCGTGGCTTACGGTCAAAACGGTTCGATGGCAGTTTTGGCAATCTCTGAAAAAGGTGGTTTGTTTGCGGCACCGGATTTCTACATGAACAAATTGGCTGCTCCTGCGGCTGCTAAGAATCATGTAGATATTCGCAAAACGCCCACTCAAAACCTCAAAATTATCTCTGATTGTCTCGGCCGCAGTATTGAAGATTTGGTGGTGGTGGTCATGGATCGCCCCCGACACAAAGATTTAATAAATGAAATTCGGCAAGCGGGTGCAAGAGTTCGGCTGATTAGCGACGGCGACGTTTCGGCAGCGATTTCTTGCGCGTTTTCTGGTTCCAACATCCACGCACTTATGGGTATTGGCGCTGCACCCGAAGGTGTGATTTCAGCAGCAGCAATGCGCTGCTTGGGCGGTCACTTCCAAGGACAGTTAATTTACGATCCAGCAGTTGTCAAAACTGGTTTGATCGGCGAAAGCAAAGAGAGCAATATCGCCCGCCTGAAAGATATGGGCATCACAGACCCAGACAAGATTTACAATGCTGAAGAGCTGGCATCTGGAGAAACAGTTCTGTTTGCAGCTTGCGGGATTACCCCCGGAACGCTGATGGATGGAGTTCGCTTCTTTGGCGGCGGCGCTCGCACTGAAAGTTTGGTAATTTCTTCTCAGTCGAAAACTGCTCGGTTTGTGGATACAATCCATATGTTTGACCATCCGAAATCTTTGCAATTGAATTAGTGATTAGTTAGTGGTTAACAGTTAAATGTTAACAATTAACAGTTAACGGTTAACAGTCACCGGTGATTAGCAATTAGCGATAAACTAAGAACTAATAACAGGTGACTGTTAACAACTAAGAAAGAAATAGTGACAAATCACAGATATGAATATTGCAGTCGTAGGTCTCAGCCACAAAACAGCGCCGGTAGAAGTTCGCGAAAAATTGAGCATTCCAGAACAGAAAGTTGAAGCGGCGATCGCCCAATTGCGCGGCTACCCGCACATTCAAGAGGTTGCCATCCTCAGCACTTGCAACCGCTTAGAGATTTATATTGTTACCAGCGAGTCGGAACCGGGTGTGCGAGAGGTTATTCAGTTCCTTTCAGAATGCAGTAAAGTTCCTTTGCAGTCTTTGCGTCCTCACCTGTTTATTTTGCTGCACGAAGATGCGGTGATGCACTTGATGCGAGTGGCTTCTGGCCTCGATAGTTTGGTTCTCGGAGAAGGACAAATTTTGGCTCAGGTGAAACAAACTCACAAACTCGCCCAGCAGTACAAAGGTGTAGGCAGAATTTTAGAGCGCTTGTTCAAGCAAGCTCTCACAGCAGGGAAGCGAGTTCGCACGGAAACTAGCATCGGTACCGGTGCAGTTTCTATCAGTTCGGCGGCGGCAGAATTGGCTCAAATGAAGGGTCAGCATTTAGCAAGCAGCAAAATTGCGATTATCGGTGCTGGCAAAATGTCGCGGCTTTTGGTAC
Source organism: Microcoleus sp. B3-A4 (assembly GCF_036705385.1). Taxonomy (NCBI): domain Bacteria; kingdom Bacillati; phylum Cyanobacteriota; class Cyanophyceae; order Oscillatoriales; family Microcoleaceae; genus Microcoleus; species Microcoleus sp. B3-A4. Next base: position 97,194 of record NZ_JAUBUI010000010.1, read on the forward strand.
AGCATTTGCTCTCAAAAGGAGCTAGCCATATTTCGATCGTTAACCGCTCTGTGCGTGGCGCCCTGGAGTTGGCCGGTCAGTTTAAAGATGCTGAATTGCACCTGTATCAGCTCTCGGAAATGATGCAGATAATTGCCAGTTCGGACTTGGTTTTTACCAGTACGGCAGCTACCGAGCCACTGTTAAATAAAGCTAAATTAGAATCGGTTTTAGACCCGAATCGCCCTTTGATGTTGGTGGATATTTCTGTGCCACGCAACATTGATTCGGATGCGAACGAACTCGCTAATGTGCGATCGTTTAATGTGGACGACTTGAAAGCAGTGGTAGCTCAAAATCACGAAAGTCGCCGCAAAATGGCAATGGAAGCTCAGGGCTTGCTGGAGCAGGAAGTAGAGGCTTTCGATCTCTGGTGGCGCAGTCTGGAAACTGTTCCTACTATTAGCTGTTTGCGGGATAAGATAGAATTGATTCGGGAACAAGAGTTAGAAAAAGCTTTATCGCGTCTGGGTGCGGAATTTTCGGAGAAACATCAAGATGTGATTGAATCTTTAACCAGGGGTATTGTGAATAAGATTTTGCACGATCCGATGGTACAGTTGCGCGCTCAGCAGGATATTGAGGCGCGGCGGCAAGCGATGCAAACTTTGCAAACACTGTTTAATTTGGATGTGGATGTCAATCAGCAGTACAGCTAGTTTGTCATTAGTCATTGGTCATTAGTCATTAGTCAGTTGACAGGAAAGCAGTTGGCAGTTGACAGGAAAGCAGGAGTCAGATTATGTCCAGTCAATTACCATGAATAAAAATGCCTCCCACTCTTGCGGAAAAAGTATCGTTCGGGAGGGGCAATTGCTTGAACCTGAGATTAGTTATTATTCAACCAATAACTAATGACTAATAACTAATGACTAATAACTAATGACTAATAGGCGAATTTATCAAATAATCCTACTGATTGTAGGGCTGTGGCTGGTTTTGGAGTTGGCCTCCCGCATTGCGGCAGAAATTCTCTGGTTTCAGGAAGTTGGATATCTTCAGGTTTTTCTGTTAAAGCTCAAAACTCAAGGGTGGCTGGGGGCGATCGCAATTGCTGTTTCTTCTGTCTTTTTGCTCGGAAATTTGGCTTTAGCCCGCCGCCTGCAACACCCCGCAGAAGAAATGAAATCGCCAGTTGCGGGGGCGCTATTCGCTTCACTGAGTGCGAACAAAACGGGGAAGAATAGCGGGAAGAATTACGAATTACCTGTTGCTAAATCCCAAATTACCTTTTCGTGGTTGCTGTTAACGGTATTCGGATTGAGTTCGATCGCAGCTTTGACACTAATTCACTGCGGGCTGTTAGCTGCAAACAGCCTCACCTATTTTGGTATCGCTGGCAATTTGCCTGCACCGCCAGTGCAATTGGGAATTGAGTCAATCCAACAAATAGCAGTGCAGCTATTTTCTCGCTGGTGGCAGTTGGGCTTGCTGCTGGGGACAATGTTAGCTGTGGTAATTAAGCCTGATTTTTGGCTGCGGGCGAGCGCCATTTTTATCAGTTTGGCGATCGGGCTTATTTTCGCCAGTCGCTGGACAAATGTTTTGCAATATTTTCACCCTATTAATTTTAACACAACCGACCCTCTTTTCAATCAAAATATTAGCTTTTATGTATTTATTTTGCCAATCTTAGATTTGCTAGGATTCGGGATGACAGTTGTATTTTTGTACAGTTTAGTATCTTGTGCTTTAACATATTTGCTGTCTGGAAATAGCCTGAGCCAAGGGAGATTTTTGGGGTTTTCTCGATCGCAGCAGCGGCACTTGTACGGGTTGGGTGCAGCTTCTATGCTAGCCACCGCCTTTCGCTACTGGCTAGGGCGCTACGCATTGCTGTATGCGCGGGGAGACGTTACTTACGGGGCAAATTATGCTGACGTGACGGTGCGGCTGCCCTGCTATGGATTTTTGAGTATTTTGGCGGGGGCGATCGCGGTTTTGATGCTGTGCCAGGTTTACCCATTCAAAATAAAAAATGAACTCATAAAAAAGATTATTTTAGCGTGGCTAACTTTAAGTTTTTTGGGAAGTTGGCTGCTGCCCACCATTGTGCAGCTACTGCTAGTTAAACCCAACGAATTAGCACGGGAAAAGCCATACATTCAGCGCAGTATTGCCTTTACTCAAGAAGCCTTTGACCTCAACAATATAGAAATAAAAACTTTCGATCCCGCCGGAAAACTTACTTATGCCGACTTAGAAAAAAATAAACTTACTATTAGCAACATCCGGCTGTGGGACAAGCTACCGCTGCTGCAAACCAACCGACAGTTACAGCAAATCAGACCCTATTATACATTTCCTGATGCCGATATCGAGCGCTACACAATCAAAAATGAAAAAGCAAAAAAAGGAGATTCTGAAAGCCAACAAGTGTTTCTGGCAGCGCGGGAATTAGATTACACAGCAGTTGCCCCCGAAGCTCAAACTTGGGTGAACAAGCACCTGGTTTACACTCACGGTTACGGCTTTACTCTTTCTCCGGTAAATACAGTCGGTGTCGGCGGTTTACCCGATTATTTCGTCAAAGATATTGGAGTTGCAGCCCAGGAAGGAGAGACTGCTTTGGAAGTAACTAGCGATCAAATTCGGGCCAGTATTCCGATCGGCTACCCGCGAATTTACTACGGCGAAATTACCGATACAGACGCGATGGCGCCCACAAAAGTCGAAGAATTCGACTATCCCAGCGGCGAAGACAATGTTTACAACACTTACAGGGGTAGGGGCGGAATTGCGATCGGTTCTATGTGGCGGCGCTGCCTGTTTGCTAATTATCTCAAAAATTGGCAAATGGCGCTGACGCGCAATTTTACGCCAGAAACTAAATTGCTGTACCGTCGAAATATTAATAAAAGAGTCCGGGCGATCGCTCCTTTTTTGCGCTACGATTCCGACCCGTATTTAGTAGTAGCGAACGCCAATCTTAGCAATGATGATATAGAAAAAGAAAAAGATGAAAATGGCAACGAGATTAAACCTTCACCCTCGGCCACTGATAAATCTCCCAACTATCTTTACTGGATTATCGATGCCTATACAGCGAGCGATCGCTATCCCTATTCTGACCCAGAAAATCATCAGTTTAACTACATCCGCAACTCCGTTAAAGTAGTAATTGATGCGTACAACGGGTCGGTTGACTTCTACGTTGCCTATCCATCCGATCCGATTATTAACAGTTGGATTGCTATCTTTCCCGGACTCTTCAAACCCCTTGACAAAATGCCTCCGGCTCTCCGCAAACATATCAGATATCCAGTAGATTTGTTGAGTATTCAATCAGAACGTTTGCTAACTTATCATATGGAAGACCCGCAAGTATTTTACAATCGGGAGGATTTGTGGCGAGTTCCCAATGAAATTTATGGCAGCGAACAGCAGCCCGTAGCACCGTATTATTTGATTATGAAGCTGCCAACTGAAAAAGCCGAAGAATTTATTTTGCTGCTTCCATTTACACCAGTAAGTCGCAACAATTTAATTGCTTGGATTGCAGGGCGATCGGATGGTAGCGAGTACGGAAAATTGCTGCTGTATTTATTTCCCAAACAGCGATTAGTTTACGGCCCGGAACAAATAGAAGCTTTAATTAACCAAGATCCGGTTATTTCCGAACAAATCTCTCTCTGGAATCGCCAGGGTTCAAAAGCAATTCAAGGAAATTTATTGGTAATTCCCATTGAACAATCTTTACTTTATGTGGAACCTCTTTACTTAGAAGCCGAACGCAATAGTTTACCAACTTTAATCAGAGTTATTGCTGTCTGCGAAAACCGCATCGTCATGGCAGAAAATCTTGACTTGGCACTGAAGGCACTTTTTCAGCAACAATCTATCAATAAACCAGCAATTGTGCGACCTGTAGAAGGAACTCAACCAGCTTTAAAGAGTGAATGATATCAATTCCGGTTGCACTCCTCATGATTGTTGACTGTTGACTGTTGACTGTTGACTGTTGACTGTTGGCAGTTGACTGTTGGCAGTTGACTGTTGACTCTGGGTCGAAAAACGGGATGGTTGAGTGTTAAGTGTTGACTCGATTTTATTATTCCGATGCAACCGGAAACGATATAAATTACTGCGATTTCTGTTCGCTAGCCGCCTCGATATCCTGCCACCAAACATCGACATAGGGCCACATCAATCTCTCGTCTCCTCCAGAATCTAGTTTCACTGTCGCCTCCTAACGACCAATATCCGTGAGCTCGCCAGTTTTGCCATTCAAATACAATTGTTTGGGATGGTCGGTGATAATTTCTACCCTTTGATTCAACAACCGCAGCATCTGGGTAGAAGAACCCTGAAAGGGATTTTTGCCTTTGATCGCATAGCCGCCAATCAAAGAAAAGTACATTGAAGCTAGGAAAAACGCTGTACATAAACCCACAATTACGAGTGTTTTTTGTTGTGAAAAACTGGTATAAGCGCTCGTATATCCTACGCTCATAGTTCCAAAAAACAACAAATTTGGCAGGTATAGCCCATCTTCCAGAAACACGCTACCAAAAAACAGGAGGACTACCTGAAAACCAAATAATGCAGCCACCCAACTCCACCCAGTTAGCAAAGATGCAGATAGTAGCCCATTCATTGCAATAGTAAGGGCGATCGCCATTGCTATTGCCCCAAGTGGCGCTGCATAATCGTACTGTCTGAAGGGAAGAAGAAAAAAAAAGACTAAAGCATAAGCAAAACCCGCAAAAGCCAGTGCTAATCCACTAATTATTTTGTTCCCGTTCAGCATGACGATGGATTTTTAGAACACTAAAGTGAAGCGTTCATCTTCTGTTGTGATAGTAGCCGTTGAAAATTCCCAGCAGACTAAGGCCAGGAACTCTAACCGTAGGGTGCGCCACAAGGAGCTTACCGCTATATTTAGGGGAGCGAACCGATTTGTTAACCAAGCGTACTATCCCAGTTTCCGAAGGTGCAAGATTAACAATGACCGAAGGCAGAAGTCAACCGGATCTAAAGGTAGACTTTTGAGAAAACCAGATTATTTAGGGTCGATCGACTTAACAAATTGTTGCACAGGCTGCGGGAGAGCCGGCACAAAAGTTTTTCTAAAACCCCTAACATCGAACACTCGCCACAAAATACCAACCGCTACCGTCAAGAAAAATAACGCTCCCAAAAAATTGAACGCGCTAGACAGAAAACCGCCACCCCTTTTTTTCGGAGGTGTAATATGTTTTATGCGATATACAGCCGGCTCGTAATCTCTCGACTCCTCGCGGCTGCGCCGCGGCGTTTTGGGGCGCGAACTCGCAGTGCGCTTCTCAGTCAAACCCGTTTTATTAGTTTTAGTAAAACTGCTAGCCGACTTCAATTCAGAAGCGCCGCGGGTTCCCGTTAACTGGCTAGCTGAAGCCCCCGTTTTGCCTACAGCAGCATCCTGAATTCTGCTGTTAGGGCGCTGAGCCGATTTGCGTTCGGCGAGGGTACGCATCAAACTTTGCAATTGCTGAGTCGCCGCCGGCGGGCGTTCTCCTTTCCTCGCCCAATTTAACAGCATCGCCCCGGTAATCCCGCAGAGATTCGTAGCGCCTACAGAAGCCAGCCGCTTCAGCAGAGGCTGGCTGTTGGAAACAAAAATCACCAATGCCTCCGGGTGTTCGGTCGCCAAACCGTAAACGCACTGAGCCGTGGCCACCACGAGCATTGCTGGCTTGCTTTGATTTTTGATCGAAGGTTCGAGAGCTCGGTGTGTTTCCTGAGCGTCAGTTGCAATCCAGCCACTGTCGGCAAAAAATCGCATAAACTCTCTCGCTACTTGCTCTTGAGCTTTTTCCACCGCTTGCCCTGTCAGACGATCTATTTCGTCGTACACTACTTCCGGGATATAGCAAGTTCCCACCTTGGCATATTCTTGCCACACTTGGGTTCTACCAGTCATTAAAACATCTGCATCAAAAGTTACCAATACAGGAGGAAGTTGATTAGCCATGACTTTATCCTAGAGGCTCAGATAAGTTATTTAAACTTAATCGCTCAAGTTTAAACAAATTTTGGGTTATAAAAAAATCAACTTTTGGTAGTAGATAAATTGCCCTGGGCGCGGGTATTAATTGGAAATTAGTAGTTAGGAACCAGATCGCCCTTCAGTTCCCCAGTTCGATCGCTCAATTCCTAGATTCCACTAATTTACCGCAACCCAACAGCCTATTACCAAAGAGGCCCGACTGCTGTTAGTTCCCGATTCCCAGACGGCCGGCCAAAGCCGGAGTCAACGGCAACAGCGCAGCAATCATCAAGAACAAAGCTAGCAAACCCAAAGCCGCGCGAGCGTCGTCAGGCTCAGTCAGCTCGTTGAGGCTCGGCCGCTCCAGATTTCGCTGTAAAATCAGAATCACGATCGCCCAATACAGAGCCAAAGGATTAACTAAAGAAACGATGGCCAGCACCACAAAAGTCGCCAAAGTAGTGCGACTGGCTATTTTCCGACCGTAGATTGCTTGCACGATTCTACCCCCGTCCAACTGTCCCGCCGGCATCAAATTAATCGCCGTTATTACCAAGCCCAACCAACCGATAACTACCAGCGGGTGAACGTCAACAATCTGCTGCTGCAACGCCGAACCCAAAACCACTTTTGCCAAAGTTCCCACCAAAACCGATCCTTTGAAAAATTCTGCGGGAATTTGAAACAAACTGCCCGGGTGAGACAGCAGCAAACCCGTTACTAGCATTAGCAGAGAAACTATTCCCCCAGCCGCTGACCCGGCAAAAGCAATGTCAAACAAAACTTTACGGTTGGGCAGCAGCGACTCAAAACGGTCGATCGCTCCAAAACAACCTATCTGCAAAGTTGGTATAAAAAACGGCCAACTCAAGCCAACCTTGTACCGATTTGCCAGCACTCGGCGAGCAATTTCCCCAGAGCCTAAAACCGCCCAAATTCCGGCTGCAATTGGCAGAACTTCTAGATATCTAGCCGGCGAGTTAAAGAAATCGAAACCTAGCAGCAAACCGCCTGTCTCTAAGCTAGTAGCAATTGTTGCCAGCAGCAGCACGACTGCTAGGATTTTTTGAGACACGGTTGTTTGCTGCGGGTCGTTGGTGCTGGGCAAGATAATAACTACGGGCTTGTCGTCCTGATTTTCTACTAAAAATAGGCGGTAGCGATCGTTTAATTTTTCTTCCAAACTTGCCGTCAAACGTGAGTGTACTTGTTCGGGGTCTCCCCGGAGATTGCCTTTGAGAATTACCCCATCTTGATAGGGAATCGTTTCTGTGGCAAAGAAAGTATCAATCCCAAAGATGCCTTTAATTGTTTTGAGGTCTTCAACTGGAACGGGAATTATTTCTGATTCCTTATTCGCAGGCGAGGATGTCACGATCTTAATGGTTTCTGGGCCTGGTGTTCCCTGCGAGTCAGGAGCCGAGAAAGCATCGCTTTGAGACTTTACCTCAACAGCATCCGGGCGCGGCAGCACTGCATCCGATGCGGCCTTACGCAATTGCCGCCCCAGATAAATGTACAATCCCGTGGATGCCACGAGCAGCAACAATACCGCCACTAGATTGAGGTAAATTCCGGCGGCGAACAAACCAAAGAACAGCAGCCAGGGGCTCATCAGCGCAACAGATTGCAACCAAGCCAAAATTCCCAGTTTGCCAAAAGGTCTGGCGCGATAAAATCCCCAACCCAGAATTCCCAGAGCAACCAATACGAGCGCAATTGTTGCCGTATTTTCCGATGCAACTAGAGGCATTCCGGTTGCTTGCGCCAATAGGGGCTTTAATCGGTCGATCGCGCTGCGGTCGAGTAATAGCATTAAATTATGGGGAATATGAAATAGAGTTGTTGGGAACATATCCAAACCTATCGGAAACTAGCCTGATTACTAAGGATAACCCCTGAGGGCTACTCGGCCCACAACCTGCTGCTGGTGCTGTTTGAACATCGCAGGAGCTATGCTATTGACACAATAGACTTTTTATGATAACACATCGGCTGGGGCAAACCTATACTCAGAAGGGTAGCAGTGTCGATCGCCCAGAAGCAGGCAGATTCGCCGAGTTTGACAGGCGGGGCTTTTGTAAGGATTTGTTTCGGATTCGGGCATCGGAAACAAATCCCAAGTAAATAAGATCTCAGCCTCTGTTTCCTTGGCGGTATAAAAGTGCTAAAACCCTTGAGATCATTAAATTTGTGTAACGGGTACGGCAGGACTTGAACCTGCGGCTCGCTGCTTAGAAGGCAGCTACTCTATCCAACTGAGTTACGCACCCAACTCAAAAATCGCTAACAACATTATTGTATCGGTGCAGTGTGCGATCGAGCAAGTAAATTATGTGATGACTTACGCAGAAAGCTCTGTGATGTACAAAAATATGGCGTGCAGCGCGATGGTTCGGGAAAAAAAACCAAGGTTATGAGAGTGTCTGTGCCTCCAAGACTGTATCTGACAAAAGCTGGAGGGACACACCTGCAAACAGCACAATTGTAAATTTACAATCAAAACTAGGTAGGACGTGAACTCGGGTAAAGTATTTAGAGGTCGAGGTGAAACCCAACTATTTGGTCGATCCGATCTCTCTCCCAATTAAGACGGAACTCAGACAGCACAATAGTTACAGGTGCTTTTTCCCAGATTTCTATTGGTTGTGTTAACATCCCCTAGTGGCAAAGCCTAAAACGCTGACCGCATTACCGAAAAACCAGAGCTCGTTCCCTGATTTTAGGTATGAGTTGAGACAGAATGACTAATTGGCTGATGTTTAGTTATGTTTGCTAACATTCTGCTCGACTTGATATTTGATAAAAATGTGGTAGAACTAGGATTGAAAGACTCAGGTGAAAATCCCTGATGGTACGGAGCCTCTATATAAGCTTCCTCTACGGCATCAAAGCAAAACAGTCAATCGCCCGCTCGGCACGAGCGCGAAAATCAAGCGTTGCCAGTACAGCAGTCGTAAATTGTGCGCGGGGGATTTTCCTTCGTGCATTGATTTATACGCTCAGGCTGAGAGACAATCTCAGCTCAGATATTTGTTAGCATTTGTTAGCAAAAGAGTATCGGAACGCTTGAGGAGAGAACCATCTCTAGGTGATCGGGAGCAATCCTGCTAATTTAAGTGGACTCGCTGAATCAAGAATCCCTTCGCCTTTAGGCATCGGGAGTGTCAAAAGCACAGCACCTCGGCCATGACAGGAGTCAAATCGCAGTGTCATGTTTATTCTGAAACGGCAGGATGTTGAAATAACCAATTTTCAACACCCAAAACGGGATCAACAAATTCCCATTCTCAATTATCAGGGGCAGACTTTTCGCCTGATCAGCGCCTTCAACGGCAAGCAAGCAGAAGACGCCAGAGCCTTGTGGCGGGACTTAACCGACAACCGAGGCAAAGCCTGTGTTCTGCTAGAAGAGCCGGATCGATATAGCGTCTGGGGAAAAGTCCGTTTAGATCAGCTTGCCGGTGAAGAACCGGCAGGTAATGAAGCAGCCAAATCACCGCTGTTCGCGCAGGGTTGTCTGCTGCTGCTCCAAGCTGTTTACTTCGATGTAGAAGACCTCTTAGGCGCAAGGCAAGCCACATCGTTTCAGAAAGATATCGCCAAGGTATTTCAGCAGGGAAACTTCCCCCAGGCAGACTCCCCTGATGCGATCAAAAATTGGCTAACCGTTAGTCCCTTGCAAAATCACAAGGTGCCTGCTTGGCAAGAGCAGCATCTCAAGACCTTATTGCAAGAACTCCACCGTTTGGGGAAATCATATTTTGGCAATACGGACTTCGCTGAGGGAGTCAGCGATGTGCTGCAAGATATGCCAGCCCCGGATCGGACTCAGTTTCTAGATTGGTTGAAACAATCAGCCCTCAACAAATTGTGGATCGCAGGATAGAAAATCTTTGACAATTGCTCAGACAATTGGATTGAGATAATTTAGCTTAGATAATTGCACTGTAGGGGGTAGGGGATATACAGGTTGGATTGCCAACTTGTATTGATCGACCAAATTGTTGATTCGGTTTGGATGCCACCTATGGTCTGGCAATTTAACTCAGTGTCGATCGCAGTCCCCACCCAGAATTATTGATATGAGTGGGGGAGTGTGAAAGCAAAAAAACAGATACCTCAACCTTTGATGGTAGAATTTCAGAGATAGATAGGGTACTGTAAAAACCTTAAGGGTGGAGACATATACCGTATTTCTATCATTATATTTCCGGGTACAAGATCGACTAACGACTAATTTATTGAATTAGTAAATAGATATTATTCTTGCTTAGTCTTTCTAGAGTGTACGAGGGCAAAAGTCCCGACGACACACTGAGGACGCCAGTTATTCCGGAAGCGTCTGATCGAGGTTTTTTAAGGTTTTTTGGCGAAAGAATCCTCATCTTTAATCAAAGATTGAGATGGGGTACGTTCAACCGCTAGTTAGGTCTCGTGGAATCCCTATGAGTAGCACTTCAGAAAAGTCATCTACATCTTCATCTTTACTGTCAGCTCAGACCCTAGTGATTGTGGGCATTGTCTGGGCTGTCATGGCGCTGCTGTTCTTTTTGCTGTTCAGCGTCCCCCTCTCAGCAGAAGAGGGTTTACCTCTTTGGTACTCGATCGGCACTTTTATTTTTGAATGCGGAGCATACTTGGGAGCGGCTTTAGTCTGTTTTAGAAACTGGCAAAGCCCGCACATGGTCAGCGGGCGCAACGTCTGGCTGGGCATAGGTCTGGGGATGCTGTTCTATTTCATAGCCGGTGTGCTGTTCGGGATTTGGGAACTCTATTTCGGTTTAGACCCGGACGTGTCTCCAGCAGATGCCTTTTATCTGGGCAGCTATGTGGTACTGATCGGAGGCATGGTTGTAGCTGTGACTTCCAAGCGGCTGAATCTAGAAATTTGGCAGTGGGGTTTGTTAGCGGGAATTGCAGCCTTCGGGATTGCTGTAGCTATTTGGGTTGCTGCACCAGACTCTTGGAGGGCCCAGCTAGGAATGGCTCCGGCAGCCACTCAAGAAGTAGTGACAGAATCTGAACCAGCAACCACTGCCACAGGAAGAGCGCCTGCTTTGGAAAATTCGTCTAAGTTACAGGCAAAAACAGCCGCGACCGATGCTGCATCAGCACCCGAAGAAGAAGAAGCAGAAATCAAAGCTCCCGGATGGGTGATGGCACTGGACAAGCAACTGTCGCCTTACGCCTATGCAATCAATTTGTTTTACATCGTTGGGGACGTTTTTCTGCTGATTATTGCTACTGCATTGCTGCTGGCGTTTTGGGGAGGACGTTTTTCCCAATCTTGGAGAATGATTGCGGCTGCAACTTTTTCGCTTTACATCGCAGATATGTACTTTAAATGGCGCGATACTCAGACTGAGGGTACTTATCAAAGCGGCAGTTTGCTGGAAGTCTTTTTTGTTTTCAGTGCCATTCTGTTTGGGATTGGAGCTATCTTGGAACATGACATCTCAACCCGCTCTCGTCAGAGCAGGCGCAGTCGTCGCGCAGCCTAGCGATTTGATATAGGGGTTGCTGTGGCAAGCGATGGGGACGCGAAAGCTTTTTTGCCATTGTCGGCATCTCTGAGCTTGAACTTGAAAATGAAAAATCACAGTTCGCTGACTACTAGCCTGCGTCTTTTCACGTCTTTTTGCTGGGAAACTTGGCATGACGCCTACAAAACTCTCCGATTCAGACAAACGCGAACTCATCAGGCTGTACCGACAGTCAAACGAGAATACTATCACTCTGGCAAAGCGCTACGGAGTGAGCAGTTCGACTGTGAGGCGCATCCTTCAGGGTGCTTTGTCGGAGCCGGAATACGAATCTCTAGTGCAGCAAAAACAAAAGCGTTTGTCCGATCGCAGCAGTGTTTCTGAAGCGACAGAGGCGACTACTGAGTCGTCGGCAGATGGCGAAATCGATCCTGTAGCTGTCCCCCTGTCGGAGTCAGTTCCTGTCCAGCAGTCAGCCTCAAATTCGAGACCGACGATCCGAAAGCGTTCTGAATCAGTCCCTGAACCAGTTGCAGAACTCGAAATTCGAGGGAATTTAGAGTCGGAGTTGGAGGTTTCGGATGTGCCAGATGCCCCAGCAGCCCATGTTGCCGATCGAAGCCACCGCGCTGTTGTGACTGGTGAACTCAAGGCAATGCTGCCAGCAGAAGGGCTGCTGGCAGGTGAAGACTTTAGGGATTTCGAGGACGACGAGGATGAGGAGGATGATGAGGATGATGACGATTTAGATGACGACTTCGACGAAGATGTAGAGGATGAAGACTCTCTGTTTGAAGGCAGTCTCCTGGGTTCACTATCGTCGGGCGAGTTGATCGAGCTTCGGGGTACAGGACAAATTCAAGTTTTGCCTTTAAGCCAAGCATCTCTGCCCAAAATTTGTTATTTGGTGGTCGATCGGGCAGCGGAGTTAATCACCAGACCCCTAAAAGCTTTTGGCGAACTGGGTCAAATTCCGGCGGCGGAAATTCGCGAGAAAACCCTGGCAGTGTTTGACAATCACCGAGTGGCGCGCCGATTTGCTACTCGCAATCAAAGGGTTTTCAAGATTCCTGACAGCAGTATGCTGCAAAAAGCAGCGCCTTATTTGCGAGCTAAGGGAATTACTCGGCTGCTGATTGACGGTCAGGTATATTCCCTCTAAGGGATCAAATCTATTTAATATTGTACGGTGTCGGATTCTTCTGGATTTGCCTGAAATTTAGGACGCGAGTTTTGGGAATCTGAAAAATTCCACAGCGGTTGCAGTAGCGCACCTCCGATCAGTCCTGCACTCAGGCTCATTGCCAATACTACTCCTACGGGCAGTTGTATCGATTGAAAAAAGATAAAGTTTAAGGATACTGGGGCTGCGTTTTGCACTGAGATAATGCCGATCGCGCTTACTAAAAGTGCTACTACAAAACTAATGACGAGCAGAGGAATTGTTTTCATAAACGGGTTGACAGGCTAATAATTTAACTTGTATACTTGTTTTATAATTGAAATATGTGTGAAAAATTTATTTTTGCAAAGACCCCATTATTTAATAATATAGAATAACATTAGGGGAAAAGTCAAGTAGAGACGGAAAAAGTAGAGAATTTTTTTAATTAATTAAAAATTAAACAAACATAAATAAATTTACACTTCCCAAACTTAAACAAATCCAAGTGTATTGCACATATATAACTGGCCCACCAGTATCGATGATTAATGTTCAGAGGCTTTGCCAGAGTTATCAAAAATACGTAAGGTGCGCCAAGCGCACCTCACAATCCCAAGCGCTAGGGGAAAAACCCCCGTTGGAATAGGTAAAAAATTAAACAGGTTCTAACTGAGAAATTACCTTTTCCATGTGTTGGGCAACTTGGCTTTCTTTTTCCACAGAATTGGTTTCCATGTAAACGCGCATCAAGGGTTCGGTTCCCGAAGGCCGCAGCAGTACCCAGCCACCGTCTTCAAGATAAAGTTTAATTCCGTCTTTGCGGCCGATTTCCTTAACGCCGATACCTGCTACTTCTGTGGGGGGATTCTTGGTAAAAGATTCCAAAACGGCTGCTTTGTGGGCTTCTTCTAGGTGCAAGTCCAAACGTTTGTTGTACAGCGGGCCGTCGGCTTCTTTAATGGCTTCTTCGACTAGCTGAGAAAGCGGTTTGCCTTCATAGGCGATCGCCTCAGCAACTAGCATATCAGCCAAAATCCCGTCTTTTTCGGGAATGTGACCCAAAACGCTCAAACCGCCAGATTCTTCGCCACCGATGAGCACCGCAGTTTCCCGCATTTTTTCGCCGATGTATTTAAAACCGACTGCGGTTTCGTAGATTGTTAAACCGTACTTGGCGGCCAAATTGTCCAGCAAGTGGGTAGTTGCGACTGTACGGACGATCGCCCCAGTCAAGCCTTTATTCTTCACCAAGTGACGCGCCAGCAGCAACAGCACAGTATTTGGAGTCAAGACATTTCCCAACTCGTCAACAATACCAAAGCGATCGCTGTCGCCATCGGTAGCTAAACCCAAATCCGCCGAATCCTTCTTAACAGCTTCCACCAACTCAACTAACTGTTCGCCCTTGGGTTCGGGCATTCCACCACCAAACAGCACGTCGCGGTAGGTATGAAAACTTTCGACCTCGCAGCCGCAGTGTTCCAAAACGCCGTCGAGATAGCCGCGAGAAGTCGAGTAGAGAGCGTCGTACTTCACCTTCAACTTAGCAGAGCGAATCCGCTCCACATCGATCAAAGTATAAAGAAACTTCAGATATTCGGGTTTCGGGTCAAAACTGGAGATTTTATCGTTGTGGCTGCCTTTGGCTGGGGCATCAGAAGCACCAGCAATATTTGCCACAATTGTATCAGTAATTTCCGGGGTAGCCGGGCCCGCGTAGTCGGGGATGTATTTGATGCCGCAGTAAGGTGCGGGATTGTGCGAAGCCGTGAACATCAGGGCTCCTGCGGAGTTGAGATGCTTGGCGCTGTAGGCGATGACTGGTGTGGGGCAATCTCGATCGACCACTTTCACCGTCCATCCCAAATCTGCCAATACTTCCGCCGAGGTGCGGGCGAACTCGTCTGCCAGAAAGCGGGTATCGTAGGAGACTAGAACTGGGCGGTCTTTGGTGTAAGCGGTTTCTAGGTAACTGGCGATCGCCCGGGTGACTTTTCGCACGTTGGCAAAAGTAAAGTCATGGGCAATCAGCCCCCGCCACCCATCGGTTCCGAACTTAATTTCTGTTGAATTGCTGCTAGCGCTCATTTTATCCACTTCCTCTCGTCCTACTAATCCTACCCGAAGCCATAGCCTTAAAGACGTACTGGCCGTGCTGTTTGTGAGGATCTATCGCCCGTGGGACCCGCATCAACCTCATCCTATCGTTGTAGAGACAGGCTTCGGGTTCCGGGAGAGGACTCGAAAAACTCAGAGTTGGCAAAATGTGGGAGTGATAGGGCTACTCAGTCGCTAATTCCGATTTTGAAGGGTGGTTTGCCGATCGAATGGACGGCGATCGATTGGGGGCGATTCCCTACGGGATAGCTTCGCTTCACGGGGAAGCTAAAAAACCGATCGCAAAAAACTGCCCTGGCAATGGTATTAACTAAATGCACATAAATCTGATTCTCATCTCAAATTTAATTTTTTATTTAGAAAAGCCCATCGTTAAATTTGTTAGGGTTTCCTAACAATCGCCAGACTAAAAATACATTTCTAATTCAGCTATAGAAATAAATTAACCAAAGTCACCCCTAGATCGTGCTGTAGCCTAGCTTCTTGAAGAAACGAAGGCGCTCAACCAAAGCGCTCCAAAACAAAGATAAGGTATTTCAAGCAGCAGTTTTTTTTAAGCAGACTTAACTTTAATTCTCAGTTTTTAACACAAATTAAATTTATTTCCAGCCTTCTTTATACGTCAAAAAAATAGATTGGGGTCGCGATCACAGGGTGATGGTGATCGATCGCACAATAAATAACGTTATTAACGTGCAGCTTATAAAAGATGCAGGCAGTCGAGCCAAATGGCTTATAGCTTTAAGCGTAATGGCTGATGACTGTCAGCGTAAAAATGCAGAAAATTGTAGTTAACAACGTTAAAAATTAGGGGAATCGATCGGGTGCGACTTAATAAAAAAACGAGGTTTATCATGACGGGTATTTCACAAATATCTTCAAAATCTTTACCAGCCGCAGACAAATTTCAACAGGGCGCAAGTCAGGCGTCCCAAGGTATTACCCGACCGGACACTGACAAACTCCCAAAAGCTAAAGGGGCCAGCGTTTCTTCCTTCGCAGTTAGCTGGGCAAAAAAATATTACAGTACCGTTGCGACACGAGAGAAGAAAGCGCCACGCCAAATTCTCCCAAGCCTCGATTTAATTAATTTTGAGGGAAATAGAGCCCCAATAGTTGACAAATTGACAGATACCCTGAAATTAGCCAGCGAGATAGCTTGGAGTAGAGTAGAAGCTCTTTTAGGGAAACAAATAAAGCGGCACGGCATCGATAAGAGCTTAATTAATCCTTTAGAAATTTCCGCCGACACTCGTACCTTATATCAGAAAGCAATAGACGCTTATGCGGATAGAGAACCTGTTTTCAGGTTGTCAGTGCTGGTGGGAAAAGATATTATCAAAGTGAGGCGAAAATACTCAGAGACAGATCCGTTAGTGCTGGGATTTGTGACAATCGAGTTTCAATACACTAGCAAAATCTTGTTAGGATGTCTTTCGGATTCAGAGCGAGCGGAATTTGCGCCCTACTTAAAAGTTGTAGACGACTACCTCCACATTCCCTACGGAGAGATTAACGAGGCTGCGGCGAATCAGCCCCCGAATTCAAGAGCTCTATTAGCCGTTCAGCATTTGTTGCAGCACACGACTCAGATTGCTAGTGCAGTGTACGATCGAGCTAGTTCCCAGCATCAAGGATACCGCAGCAGCAGCGGGTATTTGAGCGATCGCGAGGTTAAAATTTCTGGTATCCGGGATGTCGAGATTTTTCAAAGCTATTTGTGCTGGTGCGTTTTGGAAGGTAGCATTCACCCCGTACAGCAAGAATTGTTTCCAATTTGCGTGATGTTGTACCCCAAACTTCATGTAAGTTGGGAGTTAGTGCAGGATATGCTGCTGATTTTATTTTGGGAAATATGCGAGCGGCTTCCTGCTGAAGATTTAACGGTATTTGTACCTTACTTGCGTACTCTGACTGAGATGTTTTCCAGCGATGTGTTTGAAAATTAGATAATTGGGAATTGGGAATTGGGAATTGCCTCAAATTTACCAATTGCCTATTTAAAACTAAAAGCTGCGACTGCCAAACATCCCCAACCGGCAATAAAAGCAACTCCCCCCAGTGGCGTAATTGCGCCCAGCCATTTGATGTCGCTCAAACTCAGGGCGTACAAACTGCCTGAAAAGATGATTGTGCCGGCAATAAAAGCCCATCCAGCCACTGCAAAAAAGGTTTGAGACTCTTGGGCGCGGCTCAAGAGTAAAGCGACGAGTAATAAAGCTAGGGCATGGTACATTTGATATCGGGCGCCAGTCTCAAAAATGGTTAAAGCTCGATCGCTCAATTGATTTTTCAAAGCGTGGGAGGCGAAAGCACCGCCGGCAACGGATAAACCTCCGAATACGGCTGCCGCTGCTATAAAAATGCGAATTAAAATTAATGTTGACATAATATTTATTGCATTGGGAAGAAGGAAGAAAGAAGAAGGAAGAAGGAAGAAGGAAGAGGGAAGAAGAAAGAGGGAAGAGGGAAAAACATCTAATTGTTGATATCGAAGGTGCGGGGTGCGTGCCTTACTTTTCATTGCGAACGTCCGCGAAGCAATCGCAGAGTATGCAGGTTCACTGTCGTAACTCTGGGAAGGGAAGGTGCGCGGGGCGCACCCTAGGCTGATAATAAATTAGCTTTTTTGCCGAGGAGATTTTTAACCTATTTTCGCACAGCTTCCAACAAGCGAGAATAGTAAAAGTTAGTGCTAGTCATCGCTGTTCTGTTAATAACAAAACCATTGTTGTCTAGGATTTTGATAATATCAGCTTCGCGGTGCTGGTAAGCCCGAGTAGTTTTGCTCGGACCGGGGAAAAGTTCACCAATTTTTTTGAGGGCGGTGAGTGCTAAAGTTTTGGGTGCAAAACTAAGAATTAGTCGCGATTCGGCGATCGAACTTAGGTGAGCGATCATTTCTGCCGCCTTATTTTGAGGATAGTGGATTAGCACATCCAAACAAATCACTGTGTGGAATTTGCCGGTTAAAGCTTCCAAATCTTGGGCGGCGAAGGAGATGTTGTAGAGCTTGCCGGGAACTGCTGTCGATCGATCGTAAGCTTCTGCTACCATCTTTTCAGAGATATCGCTAGCGCAAACAATTGCCCCAGCGTCAGCCAGAGGAATGCTCAGAGAGCCTACACCACAGCCAGCATCGCAGACACAAAGCCCGGGCAAATTGCCGTCAGCTTGCAGCCATTTGATGACTGTATCCACCGTTTGCTGGTGGCCGGTGCGGATGTCTAGCTGAACTTTATTGACTTGACCCTCGCCGTAAATTCGCTGCCAGCGATCGAATCCCGTCGAGTTAAAATACTGTCTAACTATAGTCTTGTCGTCTACCAAATTCATCGATCTGCCTGCTGCTGAGTTATTGCCAACGGTTAGATATTATATAGCAATCCGGTTCGGAAAATGTGCAACTTGCAACAACAGATTTTAGATTGGCTATTTTAGATTTTCGATGAAAACGGCACATCTAAAATCTAAAATCTATCGGGTAATACCAGTTGACCGATTCCCACTTTTTCAATTCTTTAATCTAAAAGGGTATAACAGGCTAAAAGAGTCGATGCCAAGTCAATTCCTTTGTCGCCGCATTTAAATTCCAGCGCAACAATTGAGTTGCCGATTTGCCAATAATTCCCGAAAGTGCGATCGCCCTTCTCGGAGATTCAGTTGCCAGGGCGATCGCACTTTCGGCATCGCAAATCCCCCACTCCACCAAATTCTGCACTCCCGCCAACAGCGGCAGAGTTGTACCCGCCAAAGTAGCAGATTCCAGGGGGGAATGGTAATCTAATCTTACCCAAGCCGTACCTTTTCTGACTTCAATTTGTCGGGAATCCCAAGGATAAACACCGTCAGGCAAACCCAAAGGAGCCAAAGCATCGCTCACTAAAAAAACGCCTTTTTCATACCTACCAGCGCGCAGAAAAAAATCAATCATTGTCGGAGAAACGTGCTTCCCGTCGGCAATTAAACCGCATTTTACGCCCGGATAAACAATCGCCGCTCCCAACAAACCCGGTTCTCGGTGGTGCAAACTCGGCATCGCATTAAAAGCGTGAGTTACCATAGAAGCTCCCCGCTCAAATGCTTGCTGCGCTTGCTCTGCGGTCGCTTGGGAGTGTCCGAGACTGACGGAAATTCCCAAACTTTGCAAATAGGAAATGACTTCGCCAGTGCTGTCTAACTCCGGCGCTAAAGTAATTATTTTGACAATATCGGCACAATCTCCTAAAACTTGCTTGACATTTTCTATAGTGAGCGGTAATAAAAACTCAACTGGGTGAGCTCCTCGCTTCTGGGGGTTGAGAAAAGGGCCTTCGAGGTGAACACCGACAATTTCCGCTGTTTTGGGCTGAATTGTTGCCGGAGCAGCGGTTTGTACAGTGCGGATATAATCAGCTATAGTCGAGAGCGATCGCCTAAACTTATCCAGCGAAGTTGTCACCAAGGTCGGCAAAAAAGCATCGACTCCCTGATTCCACAAAAATTGACAAATTTTCGGCAACATTTCCATATGCTTGCTTTCTAAATCGGGAAAAGCAAAACCGAGGGCGCCGTTAATCTGCAAGTCAACACCGCCTAGAGAAAGCCAATCGCCTGCTACATCAAGCACTTGCAAATCTGGAGGACAAATCCGTTTAAATACGGCGTCCATCGGGCAAACTTCTTGAATGATGCCCATTTCGTCAACAGCAAGCATCTGCAAATCCTTGCAACCGGGGAGGCGAACATTGAGAATATCTGTGCGGGCGGCAGTTGGGGTTGTGGCTTCAGTCATCCGATTTTAGATTTTAGATTTTAGATTTTAGGTTTAATATTCGCTACGGATAAATCCGGTGGCTGGCGATGAGGAGGGGGAGCTTTTTGCTTTTTGCTGGCTCCAGGGCTGCTCAGACGGGGGCTGGTGGCAAAATTGCTTTTAAAAGTCAGTTTTGGTACAAAATATCTAAATTTGAGTTAACGCAATCATTTAAAATTAGCATTTATCTGAAATCTCAAATCTGAAAATTTTATGAATCAAGCGACAGTTGGAATTATCATGGGTAGCGATTCGGATTTGCCAACCATGAAAGATGCGATCGCAGTTTGCGAAGAATTCAGTGTTGCTTGCTCCGTGGCGATCGTCTCGGCGCACCGCACCCCCGATCGCATGGTGGAATACGCCCAAACCGCGCACCAACGAGGCTTGAAAGTAATTATCGCAGGAGCCGGGGGAGCGGCGCACCTCCCGGGTATGGTAGCATCTTTAACGCCCTTGCCAGTAATTGGCGTGCCTGTACCCAGCCGCCACCTGCAAGGGGTAGATTCGCTGTACTCGATCGTGCAAATGCCAGCGGGGATACCCGTAGCAACAGTGGGGATCGGCAACGCTAAGAATGCTGGCTTGCTGGCAGTTCAGATACTGGCAGCTCATCAGCCAGAACTGCTAGAGCGAGTCTTGCATTACCGCAAAAATTTGTCCGAATCTGTACTGAAAAAACAAAATCAATTAGAAGAGCTAGGCTATCATAACTATCTCAATCTCAACAAATAATCCATAAACTTTTGTAGTAAGATTGGAAAGTTTTCCGAATATTGCTGAGCTTACTAGCCGTAAAGAGGGTAAAAGTGATTAAAATGACTGTCGGAAAGAAAAAGTCAAAACCCGTCAGGCGGGAGTCTTTAAATTTGCCAGCAGCTAACTTTTTGACTAAAGTTAACAGGTTCAAGAAATTACAAAGGACGATCGCCCGCCTCAGTCCAAGTTGGCAAGCCTGCATACCAATAGCAGCAATCATCGTCTTGGTGTGGGGATATGCGGCGGTAGCCCAAACCGCTCCCGCGCCAACCACCGAGGAACAATTAGCAAGCCTTAAGGTGGGCATGGATACCATGTGGGTGATGGTGGCGGCGATGCTAGTGTTCTTTATGAACGCCGGTTTCTGTATGTTGGAAACCGGTTTTTGCCGCCAAAAAAATGCCGTCAACGTGCTGTCAAAAAACTTGATTGTTTTTGCGCTTTCTACGATCGCATATTGGGCGATCGGCTTTGCCTTAATGTTCAGCGACGGCAACGGTTTTATCGGCACCAGCGGCGGATTTTTTCTGTGGAATGTAGCTGACAACAGCCCCGCTACAGGAGACGCTTATCAAGGCATTTTCAGCGCATTAAACTGGACGGGAGTCCCCCTCAACGCTAAATTCTTTTTCCAATTAGTTTTTGCGGGAACTGCTGCGACGATCGTTTCTGGAGCAGTTGCAGAGCGAGTTAAATTCATTGACTTCTTAATTTTCAGCTTGCTGCTAGTAGGCATTGCTTACCCAATTACCGGACACTGGATTTGGGGCGGCGGCTGGCTGGCAGACGCAGGCTTCTACGATTTTGCCGGTTCGACAGTGATTCACTCAGTAGGCGGTTGGGCTGCTTTGATGGGAGCGGCATTTTTGGGGCCGCGGATCGGCAAGTACCGCGACGGCGATACTGTGGCGATGCCGGGACACAATATGAGCATTGCCACCCTGGGCTGTTTGATTCTGTGGTTGGGTTGGTTCGGGTTCAATCCCGGTTCGACAATGGCAGTCGATCCAAATGCGATCGCCCACATTGCGCTCACCACCAACACTGCGGGTGCCTTCGGCGGAGTTGCTGCAACCGTTACGGCTTGGCTGTACCTGGGCAAACCCGACCTTTCGATGATTATCAACGGCATCCTTGCAGGCTTAGTCGGGGTAACAGCGAGCTGCGCTTGGATCAACATCCCCAACTCTGCCATAATCGGCACGATCGCCGGTATCCTGGTAGTTTTCGCAGTAACTTTCTTCGACAACTTGAAAATTGACGACCCTGTAGGCGCAACTTCAGTTCACTTAGTCTGCGGCATCTGGGGAACTTTGGCAGTTGGCTTGTTTGCTGACGGGCCGACAACTGGACTTTATACCACAGGCCCGGCAGCCGGATTGCTTGTGGGCGGAGGTTTCGGTCAACTCTGGGCGCAGTTGGTCGGGATTATCTCTGTAGGGGGGATGACCGTGCTGCTGAGTACGATTTTTTGGGCCGCACTCAAAGCTTTGCTGGGTATCCGCGTTTCTGCTTTAGAGGAGGCTGAAGGTTTGGATATCGGCGAACACGGGATGGAAGCTTACACCGGGTTTGTTAAGGAAACCACCTTGGACAACAGAAGTGAGAGCAGCTACGGCGGTTATGGTGGGGGTTCTGGGGGTAGGACTACAAAACTGTAGAGCGTGCGCTTGAGCGACCAATTCAGCTTTCGTATCCTACATTAGCTATTTATCAGCTAATTCACGCTTTTCTTCAGAAAAACCACCATCTGAAATAGCCGCCAACATATGGCTGTCTATCGTTGTGCTCGCGTTTCAATCTTCGATGCGAACGCGGGCATAATTTTATTTTTAGTTGACCTTTAAGGGCTGACATATGGCGTTGCACAATGTGAAGATGATTATGGTGGGGTGTCCCGCCTGCTGTGAAAATACACGCCTTCGGGGTGAGGATCTCATCCCACAAAAAAAATCAAAATCATGCCGCTATTCTGCAACGCCTTACATATATTAGTTTCCGATTGCATGAGATGTGCGCCGATAATTGGTAATGGGGAATTTAAAATCTGTAACTAACGAACTTTGCAAGCTGGTGTATTGATTAGAGGTAAGGATTCAGGTAAAAAATAGTTCATTGAGAGCCGAAAAATATGGTAATGTAGTCAGATGAGCGAAAAGCCAGAG
>NZ_JAUBUI010000104.1:0-17686 GCF_036705385.1 Microcoleus sp. B3-A4
CGTGATGCTATATCTGCCCATTCTTGTGGCTTTTTCATGCCTTCTCTTGTTCCCCAATCAAAGACCTGAATCCTTACGATTAGAGTTTATTGCCAATTGCTTTAAGTTCTTCAACGATGCGCTTGTTCTTGGGGTTCCTGCTGGCATCTAGGCGGGCGGAGACAACAGTGATTATTTCTAGTATATCTTTAGCTAAATCCTCGTCACAGCTAGCATTTTCGGTTTGATTTACAATCACTACCTCTGTCCCAAAGTGTTCGCACAAATTAAAAATTAGTTCAGAACCAAATCTCAGCAGTCTGTCTTTGTGAGTTAATACCAGTCTTTCTACTTGATTGTCTGCGATCGCCCTAATTAGATGTTGTAAACCCCGCTTACTGTAATTAACCCCAGAACCCACATCATCAATGATTTGGAATTGCCAGCCGTGAGAGGCACAAAACAATTCCAAAACTTGTTTTTGTCTGTCTAAATCATCCTTTTGGTCGTGGCTGCTAACCCTAGCGTAAGCTATGGTTAAAGCGCCGTTGGGTTTTAAGCCGAGAAGATGAGCTAGGTCGTACCGTCTGTGACCGTTAGCCGTGCGTTCCGGTATTAGCTTGCCTTCGGCTTCCCACCTGCGTAAGGTGGAAGCGCTCACACCTTTAATTTTGGCTGCTTCAGTTATAGTTAATTTTTTCATTTTTGGATTTTAGCATCAGAACTAAGCAAGTTCGATCACTTTTAGATATATTTTTGTGCCGTGCTGCAGCTTGGACAAATCCGATTGCCGTGCAAGAAAGTTTGGCAGGCAGATTTTTTATGGTAAAGTAGTGCGAAAAAGCAAAGTTCTGCATCGCCGCCCTTGCCCAACACAGCACAGTGCTTGATTCTTACAAGAATTGAGGCTTTAATTGAGCGGTAAAATTGGATGCATGGATGCAGCAATCAGTGCAAATTATTCGGTGTGAGGCCTGCAAATAGCTTGGGTTTATGGAGAAGTTTGGAGGAGGTAGCAGAAGTAGAACTCATAAATCCCTCTTAGGGATGGAAGTTAGCCGATCGAAAGCTGTTCCGGTTTGGGCTTTGCTATCTTTGGTGACGAACGGGGTACTGATATTCACACTTGCTCAACTACTCCTGGGGGGACACAACTTGACAGAAAGCTTCCAGGCGAATGATGCGGTGACGGCAGAAGGCGCCCAGGAACAAATTGAGCAACCGGTGAGCTCTGCAAACCCAGTGCTAGACGTGCCCGTTCCAGGACCGCGACATAAATGGACTTACCAGCAGTGGGTGACGCAGTTGGGTCGCGAAGCTGAGGCGGCGGCGGCGAATCGACCCTCAAGGCTGAGTGTTTTGGCTGGGGATTCTCTAAGTATGTGGTTTCCGACCAAGCTGTTACCAGTCGATCGATTTTGGCTGAATCAAGGGATTTCGGGGGAGACTTCCGTGGGTTTGCTGAAGCGGTTGCAGTTGTTCGATCGGACTGCGCCGGATACGGTGTTTGTGATGATCGGGATTAACGATTTGTTGCGGGGGACCAGCGACGAAGGGATTTTGGACAACCAGCGACAGATTATTCGCGATTTGCGGTGGGCTCACCCCAAAGCAGAAGTAGTTGTGCAGTCGATTTTGCCGCACAGCGGGGAACAAGCTACTTGGGAAAATCGCGATCGCCTGTTGGCGATTCCTAACAGTCGGATTAGGGCAATCAATCGACGGCTGAAAGAAATTGCTAGTTCTGAAAATGTTTTGTATCTGGATTTGTACCCGCTGTTTGCGGATGCTGACGGCAATTTGCCAACCGAACTCAGCACAGACGGCTTGCACCTTAACGATCAAGGTTATCTGGTTTGGCGCTCGGCCCTGCAACTGTTCGATCAGATGCAGTTGAAAAATGAGTCATGAGTTATTAGTCATTAGTTAGAAAGATAAAGGATAAATTGACATCCTCCCCGGCCGTACCGCAGGATTCCAAGAATCACTTCTTGGGCTTCCTCTTTCCACGACTCGACTTACATTGAGGAGTTGCCTCACCAATGCAGAGGTCGATGTCTTCAGAGGCGTTTAACGTTCCCGTGTGCCCCACGGTACGGAGTGCTAACTCAAGTATGTTAATTGCTGCATTCCAGTCTCGGTCTAGTACAAAACCACAATGGTGACAGCGATGTGTTCTTTGACTCAAAGACTTCTTGATGACTTCCCCACAGTTGGAACAGTGTTGAGAAGTGTAGTGCGGTGGTACGGCAACCGTTACCACACCAAACACCTTGCCAAAATATTCCAACCATTGACGGAAAGCCGACCATGCAGCATCAGATATAGACTTAGACAGTTGTCTGTTTCGGACCATGTTACGCACCTGCAAGTCCTCATAGGCAACCAAGTCGTTAGACTGGATGACGCATCTTGCCAACTTCACGGCAAAATCTTTACGCTGCCTACTTACCTTGAGGTGTTTTCTACTCAGGCGATTTCTCGCTTTGGCTCTGTTTTTCGAGCCTTTGGTCGTGCGAGAAAGTTTACGACTAAGACGCTTGAGCGCTTTCTCGGACTTTCTCAGATGACGGGGGTTCTCGATTGTCTGACCGTCCGAATCGGTGTAGAAGTGAGTCAATCCAACATCCAGTCCAACAGTCTTACCCGTTGGCTTTCTCTTCTCTACCCGTTCTTGGTCAAGGCAAAACTGAACGTAGTACCCATCAGCTCTACGAACAACACGCACTCGCTTAATCTGCTTCAACTGGTAGAAGTGAAGGTCACGAGTTCCCCACATCTTGAAGCTTCCTGCTTCAAACCCATCAGTGAAGGTGATAGTTCGTCTATCGAACGACAACTTCCAGCCCGTTGTTTTATATTCAACAGAGCCATGTGTTTGATGCTTCTTAAAGCGTGGGAAGCCTTTCTTCCCGGGCTTGCTTTTTTTGCAATTGTCATAAAACCGAGCGATAGAACTCCAAGCCCGATCGGCAGAAGCTTGTCGAGCTTGGGAATTAAGTTTGCCGGCGAACGGAAACTCTTTGCCGAGAACAGCGCAATAGGCGCTCAACTCGTACTTGCCAATCCCCAAGTTGTCCAACCAGTATCTAAGGCCGCTATTGCGGACAAAGCGAGCAGTACGAATGGCTTCATCGAGCCGCTCGTACTGCTCGCTTTGTCCCTCTAGTTTTGCCTCAAAAACAAGCATACTTACGCTGACATAACTAGCGTAAGTATACCACCGTTAAAGAAAGCCGTCCTAGAAGGACGGGGCTTTAAACCCATTATTTTTGGTAACATTCTCCCCAACTCTCCCCCTCTCCTCCTCCCACTCTCCCCAACTCAAAACTCCTGTCCTCTCCTCAACTCCCCCTCTCGGATTACTCTGCTATCACTGGCTATGTCAAGTAACGGCGGATAGATTAAGAAATATGATACTTAGCTATTTAGTATAGGCTGATACAGAATAACTGTTGGTACAAATGGTGCAATCCAAAAGGCATAGACCGTTGGATTGAGTGTGGACAAATTTAGATGAGTCCGGTTATACGAAGTCGGGGGGTTGAGGATTGGGGAATTATCTATTGAAGATTTGTTCCGCTAAAACAGGGACTTAAAACCAAATAACTATTGCATCTAAAATCCTCGCATCTAAAATCGGCTCGGTCTTCCCTGAAAATTGCTGAGTATGAGAAGGTACAACTAACGTGATCAAAAAAAGTTTAACGATCGGCATGATGGCGCTGTGGCTGTTAAGCGGACCGCTGATGGACAATGCCTTAGCTCAAGATGCTGGTGCTGCTGCGGTGGCGCCGAATCCGATCGACACCGGCGATACGGCTTGGATGTTGGTTTCCTCAGCACTGGTGCTGTTAATGACACCGGGGCTGGCGTTTTTCTACGGGGGATTGGTGCGATCGCGCAACGTCCTCAACACCATGATGATGAGCTTGGTCATGATGGGAGTCATCGGCGTCACCTGGACGCTGTGGGGCTACAGTTTGGCTTTTGATGTCACTCGCAGCAACCTCAATGATAAAGGGTTTGCCCAAGGACTCGAAACCTTTCTCGGCGGCCTGGACTGGATGTTCTTGAACAACGTCACGGCGGACACACCAGATCCGATCGGCTACGCACCGACAATACCCCACCAACTCTTCATGGTTTACCAGATGATGTTCGCCATCATCACTCCAGCGTTGATTTCCGGGGCGATCGTCGAACGGGTAACATTTAAAACCTATTTCTGGTTCGTGCTGCTGTGGTCTACCTTCATCTACTCTCCTTTAGCCCACTGGGTTTGGGGTAGAGGCTGGCTGCAGGCGATCGGATCTCTGGACTTTGCCGGCGGCACAGTCGTACACATCAGTTCCGGTGTTTCTGCGGTTGTCGCAGCTTGGATGATCGGGCCTCGCAAAGACCACTTGAACAAGCCCCACACCCCTCACAACGTACCCTACGTATTGCTGGGAATTGGGATGCTGTGGTTCGGCTGGTGTGGCTTCAACGGCGGTAGCGCTTTGGGAGCTGGTTCTTTAGCAACCGTGGCTTTTGTCACGACGATGATTTCTGCAGCAGCCGGGGGTTTAACTTGGACAATTGTGGAATGGGTTCTCAGAGGCAAACCGACAGCAGTGGGAATTGCTAGCGGTTTCCTCGCGGGATTGGTGGGCATCACACCTGCCGCTGGATTCGTGCTTCCCGTGGGGGCGCTTTTGATCGGATCGATCACTTCGGTTTGCTGCTTCTTTGCCGTTAGTTTCCGGGCTAAGCTGGGATTTGACGACTCTTTGGATACCTTCCCGATTCACGGCGTCGGCGGAACTATAGGCGCGCTTCTGACAGGTGTGTTTGCGACTAAAGCCGTTAACGATCTCGGAAATGACGGGCTGTTTGCGGGGAATCCGGGGCTAATAGTCACCCAGTTTGTAGGCGTTCTAGCTACTTACGTGTTTGCGGCTGTGGGCACTTTTGTGATCCTGAAAATTTTGGGGCAGTTTATGGAACTGCGAGTGCCCTCATCTGCTGAAGACCAAGGTTTGGATATCGGCGAGCATGGGGAAGAAGCTTACGGTGAGGATTTTGCCGGCGGTTTCAGTTCGTTTGAATCGAGCTCTCCTTTTGCGCCGAAGAAGGTTTGAAGCTGATTTTCTGAATAAGTTCGATCGTGCAGAGACTCAGCTATCTGGGTCTCTCGGCTTTTTTTAAGTTTTTTTTTTACGAACCGCGAAGGCGCGTTCGGCGAAGCCGTTCCCGTAGGGTAGAGCGCGAAGAAGGAAGAGGAAGAAGGGTTAAGATGAGAGAATTATGCGTTTGATGCCTTCTTTGAGGATTGGAACGTTGAAGTCGATCGGAAGACCTAGAGTGTTTTTGGTAATTTTAAGATAGGAGATAACTTGGGCTTCGTGGATGGGAGCTACCTTTTCTACAGCTTTTAGTTCGACAATGAGGATATCGCCAACCATAAAGTCTAATTGACCTTCGCCGACTTGATGACCTTTGTAGGTGATTGCTACTGGCTTTTTAGGCTGACAAGGTATCCCTCGCATCCGAAATTCAACTTCTAAGGATTCCTGATACACTGATTCTAAAAATCCTGGCCCCAAAAGCCGATGCACCTCAATAGCCGCCCCAATCGCTCTATAAGCCAACTGTTCTACCTGTTCGCCCAATTGTCTCATTCTTCTTTCTTCTTCCTTCTTCCTTCGCGTCTTCGCGGTTCATTCTTTCTTCCCTCTCATGTGTCGATCGTATAAATAGCATATCCCCTCTTCGCTCTGAACCCATAATCGCGATCGCACCCCAGGCATTCTAAAATCAAAGGTAATTAACCTAGATTTCAACTCGATACCGCATGGATACTAAAGCTTTTAAACGATCGCTCCAACAGTCTGAAAACTACCACCGCAAGGGTTTCGGACACGAAGCTGAGGTAGCTGGGGTGATGCAGACGGCTTATCAAAGCAGTCTGATCCAGCAAATTCGCGACAATAATTACAGGCTAGAACGCGGCGCAGTTACGATCCGGCTGGCTGAGGCTTTTGGCTTTTGCTGGGGGGTGGAACGCGCTGTAGCTATTGCTTACGAGACTCGCAAACATTTCCCGTCAGAACGGATTTGGATTACTAATGAGATTATTCACAATCCGTCTGTAAATCAGCATTTGCGGGATATGGAGGTTGGTTTTATTTCTGTCGAGAAGGGACAGAAAGATTTTTCGGTTGTCGATAGCGGCGATGTGGTAATTTTACCAGCTTTTGGAGCAAGCGTGCAAGAAATGCAGTTGCTTAATGATAAGGGCTGCAAGATTGTTGATACTACTTGTCCTTGGGTTTCTAAGGTTTGGAATACTGTTGAAAAGCACAAAAAGAGGAATTATACTTCGATTATTCACGGTCAATACAAGCATGAGGAAACTGTTGCTACGAGTTCTTTTGCTGATAAGTATTTGATTGTATTGAATTTCCAGGAAGCTGAATATGTCAGCAATTATATCTTGCATGGGGGCGACCGCGATGAGTTTCTTGCTAAATTTAGCAAGGCTTATTCTGCTGGTTTTGACCCCGATGTGGATTTGGAAAGTGTTGGTATTGCTAACCAAACTACTATGCTCAAAACTGAGACAGAGAACATTGGCAAGTTATTTGAAAAAACGATGATGCGGAAGTTTGGGCCTGAAAATTTGAACGAGCATTTTCAGAGTTTTAATACTATCTGCGATGCGACTCAGGAACGCCAAGATGCTATGTTAAGTTTGGTTGAGGAAAAGTTGGATTTGATGCTGGTGATTGGGGGTTTTAATTCTTCTAATACTACGCATTTGCAGGAAATTGCGATCGACAAAACTGTTCCTTCTTATCACATTGATTGTGCGGAGCGCATTTTACCCGGAAATCGGATCGAACACAAGCCTTTGGGGGCTGATTTGATCGTAACCGAAGGTTGGCTACCGGATGGTAAAATTGTAGTCGGCGTGACTTCGGGTGCTTCTACGCCTGATAAGGTTGTTGAAGATGCGATCGATCGCATTTTCGCGATGAAAGCCGCTGCGATTGTCTAATTATATTGTTTCTGCACTGCACTGGGAATCATAATTTTCTCAGTGCAGCACTTGCGTGATTCCTCGCTGGTGACATCGCTCGATCGCTCTCACGTAAGCCAAGAGAGTATAATTCCGATATAACCGGATTTGAGATTCCACTAATTTCCACCCATTTATTCTCAGCAGTTACCCGATTGCTCGAATTGTTGATACTATTCACCCGCGCCATCGTTCCTGTGAATTTTTCCCCTGCGTCCAACAAATTATTTATTAAATAAAGTATTAAAAATTCGCCTTTTTTTTGCGGTAAAAACCTTGACGCTGCCGGCTTGACAAGGTATTATTTAACAATGGGAATGTTGGCGAAATTAAAATTTGGTTTCCCACTCCCATTATCTAAAATATACCCCAAAAATCAACTTAAATCAATAGGTGAAAACTCCTTTTTTTGCGCCGCGATTTGAAACTGTAAAAGCAGCACGATCGATGCAACAAAACATGGCGGATAAAGCTTTGTTTGCAACCCTAAATTGTGTGGCGTTGGCCTGAATCACGAGACGCAAGAGAGCAATTTCTGGCTTAAGGGGGATGCGAAAAGAATCGAAACTAAGTTACAAACAAGATCGATCGCACATTTGAGCCTTAAATTTATAGTCTTTAGCCCCCCTATAGGCCCGCGCCAAAAAATCGAGTAGTCGGCATCCAGTTAAAATAAAAAAAAGCAGGACTCGCACAGCGACTATTTCATGAAACAATCACTGACTCCCCAAATCACGGCAGGTATCGGAATGGTCGTGGCCCTGCTAATTTTTAATGCGGCTACTTCCTACCGCAACACTCTCAAGTTAGTCGAAAACGAACGCTGGGTGAGCCACACTCACCAAGTTTTAACCGAACTCGAAGCTACGCTTTCCACGTTAAAAGATGCTGAAACCGGACAGCGCGGTTATTTGCTGACGGGAGAAGAACGGTATTTAGAACCGTATAACAGCGCGATCGCCCGCATCAACCAACAAGTAGCCGGATTGCAACAGCTAACGGCTGACAATAAGCGGCAGCAACAGCGCCTTCGCAATTTTCAAATTGCGATCGACTCTAAATTAGCCGACCTTGAAGGAACCCTCAATGTGCGACGCAAACAAAACTTAGCAGCAGCCGTGCGGCAAATAAAAACTGGTAGGGGAAAGCAACTCATGGGGGACATTCGGCAGCAGATAGCCGCCATGACTGCCGAAGAAACTCAGCTATTGCAGCAGCGCGCCCGAGAATCTCAAAGGAGCGCTAATTTGACAATCCTGAGTTTTACCGTTGCGAGTTTAGTAAATTTCCTGTTGATGGTGTTGGTTTACTATTTGGTGAAGCGCGATCGAACTTTGCGCGACAAGGCCGAAATTAAGCAAAATCAACTTTTAGACCAGCTAGAACACGATCGCCACTCCCTACAATTAAGCGAAGAACGTTTCCGCAGCGCCATTTTCAACGCACCGCTGCCAATTATGCTGCACGCTGAAAACGGAAAAGTTTTGCAAATTAACTCCGCTTGGACAGAACTCTCAGGCTACGAATACTCAGAAATTCCCACAATTGAAGATTGGACAGAAAAAGCTTACCACAGCCGCCAATCGCTAGTGCAAGCAGATATCGCTCGGCTGCACGAATTAAACGCGCGCATTTCTGAAGGCGAATATATGATTACCACAGCCAGCGGCGAAAGTCGAATTTGGGAGTTTTATTCCGCACCTCTAGGCAAGCTTTCCGACGGCAGAAGTTTAGTAATTAGTACCGCCATTGACATAACTGCGCGCAAACAAGCAGAAGCAGAAATTCGGATGCTCAACGCTACGTTAGAACGGCGAGTGGAACTCCGCACCAATCAACTTCAAGCAGCTAACGAAGAATTAGAAGCTTTCGCCTATACCGTAGCCCACGATTTGCGTGCCCCCCTGCGGGGAATGCAGGGATTGGCTGAAGCTTTATTAGAAGATTACCGTGACATCCTCGACGAACTCGGTCAAGAATACGCCCAGCAAATTGTTAATTCTGGGCAACAACTAGAAGAATTAATCCAAGATTTGCTAGCTTACAGCCACCTGAGCCGCACTGATTTATCGCTGCAAGTTTTAGACTTAGAATCTGCTGTGACCGAGGCAATTGCTATGGTAAAAGCTGACGCTAAATCCAGACAGGCTCAAATCAGTGTTCGAGCACCCTTGCCTGCGGTAATTGCCCACCGCGTTACTTTAGTTCAAGTAATCGCAAATCTGCTCACCAATGCTATAAAATTTGTGGAAGGCACACCACCCCAAGTGCAGATATGGGCCGAGGAACTTGAGCTGCCTCAAGAGGGAGAGACAGACAGCGATACAGCGGGAGAATTGGAAAGGGGAACTGTGGGACAGTGGGAACATTCCCAGTTACTTATGGTCAGCCCTGTATTGCCATTCCCCATAATCCGTCTGTGGGTAGAAGACAACGGCATCGGAATTGCTCAAGAACATCAAAAACGCATTTTTCGGGTTTTTGAACGGCTGCACGGTATCGAATCTTACCCCGGAACTGGTATAGGATTAGCTATTGTAAAAAAAGGAGTCGATCGCATGGGCGGTCAAGTTGGAGTGGAATCTCAAGTAGGACAAGGCAGTCGATTTTGGATAGAACTGAGGAAGCATGAGCCAAACGCAGACGATTTTACTGGTGGAAGATAACCCCGTTGATGTTTTGTTGATGCAGCGGGCTTTTCGCAATGAGATTTTTGCTAATACTTCGCTGCAAATTGTGCGAGATGGAGATGCAGCGGTTTTTTATTTAAATGGTGACGGAGAATACAGCGATCGCGATCGCTATCCTTTACCTGCGATAATTTTACTAGACTTGAAATTGCCCAGGAGATCCGGTCACGAGGTTCTGGTTTGGCTGAAGCAGCAGCCGGAACTAAAACGCTTGCCGGTGGTTATGCTTACTTCTTCTAGGCAAACTCTTGATGTCAAGCGAGCTTACGATTTAGGGGTAAATTCTTATTTGGTTAAACCAGTCGGGTTTGCTTCTTTATTAGAAATGATGCAGAGTTTTAGGGAGTATTGGCTCAACTATACCGAACTGCCGGAACCGAGAGAATTTAGTGGTTTATAGTGGCTGTTTACCGATTTTTATTGCTTGTTTCCTCGTTACCAGGCTGTTTCTGGTAACGAGTGAATTAAGTTTTTAGTGAGGAATCCCGTCATTTTTTATTTTAAAAGGGCAACATCCAACATTTTTATTAGGAGCGATCGATCGGCACTCTAGCTAACAGCCCAATTATAGATTGTTAAAGTGGTACACATTCTGGTAATTGACGACAACCCAACGGATCGGCTGCTTGTCAAACGCGAGTTAGAGCGGCAATTCTCGCAATTGCAAATAACAGAAATTCCCGACGATAAATTATTTGCGAAAGCACTGAATCGAGGCGGATTCCATCTGGTAATTACCGACTACCAACTACGCTGGACAAACGGTATAGATGTGCTTAAAACTATAAAATCCAGTTATCCAGAATGCCCGATTGTAATGTTTACGAATACAGGCAACGAAGAAATTGCTGTAGAGGCGATGAAATCCGGATTGGATGACTACATTATCAAGTCGCCCAAACACTACGTCCGCCTTGGCGTTGCGGTTCGCAGGGTGCTCGATCGAGTTGCCGCCTGGGAACGAGTTGCTCGACTAGAAAACCAACTTCATTCTCTGCTAGAACGCTTAAATGTCGGAGTTTTTCGAGCGAGTTCCGACGGGAAGCTTTTGGAAAGCAATCAAGCTTTTTTGCGCTTGTTTGATGCCAGCAATTTAGCAGATGTCCAAGAAATTTATCGGCAGCAATTGTTTGTGCAACCCCTAGATTCAGGGGAGTCTCGGTCTCAAAATATCGAAATTTCATTTCCTTTGGCAGACGGTCGAGTAAAATGGATTCGGTTTTCTCAATATCTCTACAGCGCAGAAGGTGAAAGTACCATTGAGGGATTGGTGGAAGATATTACTGAACTCAAGCAGGCTGAACTTGCTTTACGCGAATTTAATGAAACTTTGGAAGAGCGGGTGAGAGAGCGTACTGCTGAGTTGGAAGAAGTTAACGCACAGCTCGAATCATTTACATATTCAGTTTCTCACGACTTGCGCGCTCCTCTGCGGGGAATTTCGTTTTTTGCTGAAATGTTGCTTAAAGAGAAAGCCAGCGAGTTGGAGGCTACTGCACAGGATTACTTGTATCGGATTAATGACGCTGCAAGTCTGATGAATACTTTAATCGAAAATTTGTTAGAGTACAGCCGCCTCAGCAAAGCTAACTTGCCACTAAAAGCAGTCTCTCTTAATTTAATTGTGGCTGGCTCGATCGCGCAACTAGAGGCTGAAATTGCCCAAAAACAAGCTCGGATAACGGTTGTTGAACCGCTACCTACGGTGTTAGCCCATCCTCCTACGCTGCTGCAAATCTTGGCTAACTTGCTCTCCAATGCTATTAAGTTCGTGCAGCCGGGGATAGAGCCGCAGGTGCGAGTTTATGCAGAAGCTGAGGAGGAATATATCTATCTTTGGGTAGAAGACAACGGCATTGGTATTGAAGAAAAATTTCAAGAGAGAATTTTTGGGTTGTTCGATCGCCTGCACGGTCAAGAAGTGTATCCAGGGACGGGTATAGGGCTGGCGATCGCTCGCAAAGGAGTCGATCGGATGGGGGGTGCGATCGGGGTGAAATCGACTTTGGGAATCGGTACCCGCTTCTGGGTAAAATTACGCAAGTGCGAGAGTTGAGGAAGCAAGTTCGGCAACGCGCAGTGAATCGGGATTTAAAAAAAGATGAGGTTCTACGCAAGAGGGTTTTAACAGCAATATTCTGCTGTAGCTCAAAAAATCAATCAACCCGCTGGTTCACACCCGAAGACAGAATCAACAATTAGTATAATGATAGTTAAGTAATCTCTTGCACCTTTACCGCCTGAGCAGGCTTTCCGATCTGTTTTACAACAACTTACTTAATTAATTTGGTTGTGGGCACGCCCCTAAAAAGCTGGTTGAGGATACTACAACTTTTAAAATATAATAAAATACAAGCAAATACAATAAAATTATTGGCAAGTCTAATTAACCCACCAAGTACCTATTTAAATTGTCGAGATTGCTCAATAACATATTGTTAGATTTAAGAATGTTTGCGCTCATACAAAAACTAAAAGGCTAATGCTGTCTATTCTATTAATCGACGACAACCCGAACGATCGCCTGATGATCGAGCGAGAACTGAGGAAAACTTTTCCCGATTTAGCAATTAAGTCCGTTATTGATATCCACACTCTAGAACACATCCTGGGAGCCGGGGGTTTTGATATAGTAATTACCGACTACCAACTGCACTGGAGCGACGGATTAACTATTCTCCACAAAGTTCACAGCCGCTACCCCAATTGTCCGGTAATTATGTGTACTGACAGCGGCAGCGAAGAAGTGGCAGTCGAAGCTATGAAAGCCGGTTTGAGCGATTACGTGTTCAAAGGGCGGCACTTCAAGCGGCTGGCGGGGGCCGTGGGCGAAAGCTTGAAAAAACAGCAGTTGCGCGAGAACTACGCGAAAACGTCGGCGCAGTTGGCAATTTCGGAGGAAAGGCTGAGATTGGCGATCGAAGCCTCGAAAATGGGAACTTGGGATTGGAATGTATTAACTGGCGAGGTCGTTTGGTCGGAGGGACACGAACTGTTATTCGGGTTAGAAAAAGGCAGTTTTCTGGGAACTTACGAAGCGTTTTTTGCCTGCATTCACCCGGATGACCAGGCATCGATCGCCGGCGCTGTTACCTTTGCTTTAGAAAAGAAAATAGAATACAAGTACGAATTTAGAGTCATTTGGCCCGACGGCAGCTTGCACTGGATCGCGAGTAGGGGCAAGTTTTTTGATGATGATACGGGTAAATCGGTGCGATCGAGCGGCCTGGTTTGGGATATTACGGAGCGCAAATTATCGGAAGCCCGGGTGCAAGAAAGCGAGGAAAATTTGCGCTTTGCTCTAGAAGCAGCTAACACGATCGCTTTTACCTGGGATTTGGCATCGGGGGAAGTCCGCCGCTCCTCCAATGCCGAAACACAGATGGGTTTGGGCCCAAACAGCAGCTTTGGTACTTTTGAGCAAAAAAAGAATGCGGTGCATCCAGAAGACCGCGAAAGGTTTTTGGCAGATTTGGATGCCGCATTCAGCGGCACGGGAGTTTACGAGTCGGAATACCGCAAAGTGCGACCCGACGGCTCAGTGATTTGGCTTCACGACAAAGGGCGAGTGGTTTTTGACGCATCCGGCACACCCCTTCGGCTGTCCGGCGTGGCGATCGACATTACGGATCGCAAACAGCTAGAATACGACCGCGCGCGCGCGTTGGCCCGGGAGCGGTCGTATTTGCGCCGCCTGCAAAAGTTAACCTCCGCGTCAGTTGCTATCAACTCCACGCTGTCGGTGGCAGAAATACTTCAGTTAGCTGCCGATAGCGCCCGCCAAATTCTGGAAGTCCACCAGGTAGCGGTCAACCTCAACCCGGCAGCCAACTGGGATGAGGGAATTAGCAAGTTTTCCATGTCAGAAAAATACGCCGCGTGGCAAGATTACTGCGAGGAACCAGACGGTACAGGCATTTACCAAAAAGTTTGGCAGCAGCAACAGGCGATGCGAATGACTCAAAGCGAGTTAGAGGCTGACCCGGCATGGCGGGATTTCGGCAAGGCTGCGGGGAAGCACCCGCCGATGCGGGGCTGGCTGGCTGTACCGCTGACGACTCGGGACGGAAGAAATCTGGGATTGATTCAGTTGTCTGACAAGTATGAGGGGGAGTTTGCCGAAGATGATGAAACTATTTTAATGCAGTTGGCTCAGACGGTGTCTGGGGCGATCGACAATGCCCGACTTTACGAGGAATCTCAGCAGGCAAATCGCATGAAAGATGAGTTTTTGGCAACTCTTTCTCATGAGCTGCGATCGCCTTTAAACGCGATTTTGGGCTGGGCGCAACTGCTGCAGCAACGCAGTTTGAGTCCGGCTGCTACGGGGCGGGCTTTAGAAACGATCGAGCGAAATGCTAAATTGCAAACTCAATTGATTGATGATTTGCTGGATATTTCGCGAATTATTCGCGGCAAGTTGACGTTGAATCCTTGTGCGGTAAATTTGATTTCGATGGTGGAAGGAGCGGTGAATACGGTACGGTTGGCTGCCGATGCTAAGTCGATCGATTTGCGGTTTGCAATAGGAGATTTGGGTTTAGAGACTGGTGAATTTTCCAAGCTTGGGAAGGTTTCTGGCAATCCTGAATCTGAGTTAAATCCGAGATTTTGGGTATCAGGAGACCCGGGCCGCTTGCAGCAAGTAATTTGGAATTTGCTGACGAATGCGATTAAGTTTACGCCGCGCGGGGGGCGAGTTGAAATCCGGCTTTCGAGAGTTGATTCGGAGGTTGAGCTGGCTGTTACCGACACGGGAATTGGGGTTGCACCGAATTTTTTGCCTTACGTGTTTGACTCTTTCCGCCAAGCGGATGCTACGATTACTCGCAATTATAGCGGTTTGGGGCTGGGTCTGGCGATCGTGCGGCAGTTGGTGGAACTCCACGGCGGCACGGTTTGGGCCCAGAGTCCGGGACTGAATATGGGCTCGACTTTTACTTTCCGTCTCCCTGCGATGCAGGTAAATTCGATCCCAGAGGAGGAAGCACAGGTTTGGGCTGACGCTGGTAATTTACTGGGAGTTAAGATTTTGCTGGTTGATGACGAGGTTGATTCGCGGGAATTTATAAGGTTTGTCTTGGCAGATGCCGGGGCCACTGTCATGGTTGCATCGTCTGCTGCTGAGGCGTTTGAGGTGGCTTCGCAGTTTAGCCCGGATGTTTTGGTCAGCGATATCGGAATGCCGGAGGAAGACGGCTATTCGCTGGTACGAAGGCTGCGTTCTTTGAACACACAGACAGGAAAATTTTGGGCGATCGCTCTGACGGCTTATGCTAGGGATGAAGACCGCGATCGTGCTTTTGCTGCAGGTTTTGACCGACATCTGTCTAAACCTGTGCAACCCGATCTCTTGGTAGAGACCATAGTCCAGTTGAAGCAGCAAGGGCTAACAACTTAAAAAATTCTATTAATAATGGGGAATTGGTAATTAGGAATTGTGTTGTTAGTGACGACTTTAATCCTCGTAAAACTCGCTCGTACTTGCCTTCCTCACTACCAATCTATAATGCTAATTTTACCGGATACAACCTGATTAACCCGACTGGATATCGACTGAATCGCTCAACTGAGAAATATAAAAATTTGTATTTTTCAAACTATTCCTCTTCTGCTTGCGGGGCTTTGCTTCTAGCCAGCCTAAAATATGCAATTTCTATGCCGATTAGGCGAGGGGTTTGTGTTAATATGCTAAAATATCCAACAACCACGCGGTAATTAGGTGGACAAACTTCAGACAGATATAGAGGCAATTTACTCTCAAATAGAGGAATTGCGACTGGAACGCCAGCAGCTTACTATTGCCGATGCTGTCCCAGCCGGTGATTCGCCCCAAGCGATCGCCGATGCTTATCGGCGTCACGCGAGAGAAACAGCACAAGTGTCCGCAGAAGTCAAGGGTATAGATGACGCGATCGCGGCTCTGTCTGCTCAAATGGCTCAGAAACAGCAGCAGTCGGTAAAGTTGCAAAGAATCACTCCGATGGAGCAGCAAGTTGAAGAAGGAAGATTGCTAGCTCAGGGACACGCGGAACGGATTAATGAACTAGCGGCGGAACTGGCGGCGGAAGTGAAGGGACTCAAAGCTATCGCCGACCAAATTAGCCCCAGCTACTGGCAGGTTTATTACAAGCCTTTTATTACTGGTTTTAAGAGTATATCTGTTCCCTACGTGCGATCGGACGGGGATGTTTGGACTATTGTCAATCGAGTAGTTTAGAGAGGCTGCGGGAGCAGAAATAATAAGCGCTCAAGACAATTTTTTTCCTGTCCCTATTCCTCAACCTCAACCTCGCAGCAATTGCTTAATAGTGCCGACCAATTCCTGAGGGTGAAATGGCTTGGCGATATAAGCGTCGGCTCCTTGTTTCATCCCCCAATAGCGATCGAACTCTTCGCTTTTGCTCGAACACATTACCACCGGCAAATTTTGGGTTTTAGGGTCGCTTTTGAGCCGACGACAGACTTCGTAGCCGTTCATCCGGGGCATCACGATATCCAGAACGACTAAATCTGGGCGGTTAGCCTTGATTTGCTCTAGAGCTTCTACGCCATCACTCGCTACCGTGACGTTGAGTCCTCTACCTTTGAGCAAGTCGGCGATCATCTCCCGCAGAGTGACGCTATCATCAACAACCATAACTGTACTCATAGAATAATCCCTACCAAGTTTCTGGGTTGAAACGTTCTCATTAACGTTTACACTAACGTTCACCTTCAAAGGTGTCTTTTCCTGATTGAGATTGCGCTCTGCTAAATGTAGTTTACCCACTTTTGCTGATTTCTCAATCATTTTCTGAGTAATTACCGCAAAATTTAAATATCCGCGCAATCTCGGTTGACACACAAGGCTACGTCCGTTAGTCTATCATTTTCTTTCTCAAATGGTACTATTATCAAAAAATAAGGGTATAGCTTGGTTGTGCGTTTCCGGTTGAGGACGGCGGCGCTCGGCCGCCTGCATCCACATTTGTCTACTTAGGATTTTTCGTACCTAAAGCCGATAGTTTTTGGTCGTAGAGCGTGTCTAAAACGACCGGGCGCTGGCGGTAGCTGTGACCGGTGTTTTTGCAGCCGTTAGCAACGATTCCCAAGACGGAAGCTCCAGAAATTTTTAATTCTTCTAAAACTTTACGAACTTGCGATCGGTCTGTTTGCCCAATTTGGACAACCATAATCGTAGCGTCTGTATGAGCTGCGATCAAGTGGGTGTCTGCCAAGCCAGTCACTGGCGGGGTGTCATAAATTACTAAATCAAAAAATGCTTGAAATTGCTCCATCAGATACTGCATTTTTTTGGAAGAAAGAAGCTTGATCGGATCGGGGGCAATTTGGCCGGCGGTGAGTACGAACAAATTTTCTTGGTTCGGGGCTCGTTGAATCGCGTCGTTGAGGCTGAGATCCGTGGAGATGGCATCGCCCAGGCCACGCACGTTTGGCAGTCCTAACTTAGCGTGCAGTTGCGGGCAGCGCAAGTCTGCATCTACTAACAAGACTCGCTGTCCGACTGCTGCTGCTGTGGCTGCCAGGTGCAAAGCTACTGTAGATTTGCCGTCTCCGGCTACGGCTGAGCCGACTAAGAGCGATCGAATCGCCGTGCCTGCACTGAGCAAGTGAATGTTCGTGTAGAGCGATCGAAATGCTTCTAAAAATTGATAGTCCAAGTCGCTCAAAATACTTGTTGATCCCCCGCTCATCGAACCAGTATGTCTAGCTTCGACCGGTTCGACTACTTCCACTTTCGAGTTAGAGCGAGCCGATGTTAGTTTTCTCTGTCGGGCTGGTCGTCTGCGCTTGACTTTCTTGGTAAACGGAATCACCCCAAGTATTGGCAATCTTGTGGCCATTCTCAGTGATTCTGGAGTGTGGAACACAGTAGGCGTTGCTGAATCAAGGTATGAATACTGCCGGAACGGGAACATCCTGAAATTTTAGGTAATGTATTAATAATTTA
>NZ_JAUBUI010000105.1:0-17605 GCF_036705385.1 Microcoleus sp. B3-A4
CAGGAACCTCGCTCTGTCTTGAAATCTAAACGGAGGGCGTGATTGAGACTTTTTCAGTGCCATTGGACTTTAGTCCTCAATTTACCAAATAATGACGGTTCTAGCAGGTGGAAATCCGCACTCAATAGCAATGGTTTTCATCCTGTCTGCCTTCAAACGCCACCCTAGATTAGATACAGCAAACCTCAAACTTTAAAGAAAGCTATGGGATAATTTATTGCTGCGATCGTCGTCGGAATGTTAATTTTAGCTGGTATCGAGATTGTCCAAACAATCCGCCCCTAGGAGAGCCTACATTATACAAAAACGAACCAACCGGACATGATATAACTACACAAAATGAATGGAAAATGCAACGGCAAATTTTCCATTCATTCTTAATTTTTACGCTTTCGGTTCAACCCAAACCGTCATTCCCTCAACCCTCAAACCTTTGCCGCGAGTGCCGCAATATTGACCGTTAGCAGTAACAGGAGTATCGCCCACATTCTGGATGTGAGCCGTATAAAATACGTCGTATTTATCAGCTTGCGGCCCTGTCAGCCGCGCGGCAAATCCCTCAATGCGCTTGGCTTGGCCCCGGAATCCAGCTAACTCCCCTTCTGAGATCCAAGCAGTATCGCCAACTCCTTCAACGTGAGCCATGTACTGCAAATTTAAACCGGGAACGGGAGGATCTATTTTAATTTGAAATCCTTCGACGCGGCGGCCTTGAGCTTTAGTACCCGCATATTCTCGATCGCTAAAAGTTCGATCGCCAATTCCTTGAATGTGCGCCAACACTTTTAAACCCACAGGCGCCGCTGTTTGGGAACTCGCAGACTGCGCGATCCAAACTTTGATGCCCTCGATCCTCAAAGCTTTACCGCGAGTACCGCAATATTCGCCATTGGAGGACACCTCAGTGTCGCCGATATTCTGAATGTGAGCGGTATAAAATACGTCGTACTTATCAGCTTGCGGCCCGCTCAATCGCACTGCAAATCCTTCAATTCGTTTCGCTTGACCCCGAAAACCGGCCAATTCTCCCTGGCTGAGCCAAGGAGTATCGCCAACACCTTCGACGTGAGCCATGTACTCGACATTTAAGCCGGGAATTGGCGGATCGATACTAATTTGAAATCCTTCGATGCGGCGGCCTTGAGCTTTTGTACCCGCGTATTCTTGAGCACCGAAAGTTCGATCGCCAATTCCCTGAATGTGCACCAAAACTTGGATTCCCAAACCGCCCTCTACTGCCACCGCTGGTTGAATGTTCCGGGGTGCCCCAAAAACAATGTTCCCGGAACCGGTTGTTTGGAGGGACTGAGGTACTTCCACGCTGGGTACAATAATCACCTCGTGCATCGGGGCAGAAGGTGCGGGGGATTCCAAAATCTGGATCTGTGGCGCAACTGTAACTTGTTTCGGTGCCACATTTCCTGACGGGATGACAATCACTTCTGGCAAAGGTTCGGCGCTGATTTTTTGTTGTGGCGCTGGTTTAAATGCGGGTTCGACTTTTGCAGGTGCTGCTTTTACCATCTCAGCAATGGTTAATTTGCCTCTGGAAATGGCTACGGCTATTTGTTTGCCAAAAGCGGCGCTGACTGTTTCTTCGAGGATTACCCACTGTTCGTCGTCTAATTTGTCTTGCTGTTCCACCAGGGCGAGCACTGCTGAAACTGGGTGTTTGCCGCTGACTAAGGATTCGGCGTCGGAATGCAGTTGAGTTGGGGTTGATTCGGAAATCGCGCGCTGCAGTTCGCGGGCTCTGGCATGAACTGATTGTAAGGGGGCGAAGTCGCTTTGTTCGCGGTGGGCGATCGCCAATACTCGATCGATCACTTTCAATGCTGCATCGCGAATTTCTGCTTTACCTTCAGAAGCTGCGGCAGTCTCGACTAAGTTTTGAATGTCTTTGAGGGAAGTAATTTCTCCTGGGGCGATCGCGGATTTGTTGAGTTCGAGGGCTTGTTTTTGCACAGTCGCAAAGTTGCGGCTGTAGGCGGCAACTTCTTGCAGCAAGCTGTCAGAGGGAGGAAGGCCGGAGTCTTGCAGTTGTTTTGCTGCTTGGGATAGGCGATCGGCCAAATTAGCATAAGTTTCCGATAGTCGGGCTATTTGTTGTAGCAAATCTTTATGAGCTAGTTCCATATGTCTTGCCGTAAATATTTAACTTGCTGATTATAGACGTTGAGCGTCTTCTGAAGGTAGAAGGCAGTAGTCATTAGTCATTAGTCCGATGGAAGAAGAAAAATGCTCCCACACTCCGACTCCCCCACTCGGACACTCTCCGACTCCCCCACCCAGACACCCGGACACACTCCGACTCTCCACACTCCGACTCCTCCTTTGGCATCCCCCGCGTGATCGCCGTCACAACCGTGC
Source organism: Microcoleus sp. B3-A4 (assembly GCF_036705385.1). Classification (NCBI taxonomy): domain Bacteria; kingdom Bacillati; phylum Cyanobacteriota; class Cyanophyceae; order Oscillatoriales; family Microcoleaceae; genus Microcoleus; species Microcoleus sp. B3-A4. Next base: position 2,371 of record NZ_JAUBUI010000105.1, read on the forward strand.
AAATACTTAGTCACACTCTGCGACTCCGGCTGTCACGAGTGACCCGTAACAATGTCACACCTATCGAGCAATAGCCGTCACTGCTGATTCTGTGAAAACAGTTGATACTGAGGCTTGAACCAATAAAATCCCGAAGTGTTATGGTACTAATTCGCGATCTCGCCCAGCAAGCTCTGGCTCTAGGCTATCTAACCCTTGAAGCCGAAAATCAACTGCGGCGGATGTTAACTACCACCAAGTATGACTTGGAAGACTTAAATGCTTTTATGGCTTTGCAACTAGCAGCTATGTCCGGAGGAGTGAAACAAGAGTCTCGCGAGCTGAAAAAATTTGAAATCTTTGGCGAGACGGCTGCCGAAACTTCCTGTTAGTAATTAGTTGGCTTTTGATTAGTTAAAATTTAGTAAAGGACATTTCTACCGTGCAGATTCGTGAAGTTGTAAAACAAGCTATTGCCGCTGGATATCTGAGTTTGGAAGCGGAAAATGAAATGCAGAACATTTTTTCCTCAGCCAAGTGTGATTTGGAAGATTTGAATGCTTTTATGAGCTTGCAGTTAGCTGCGATGGCGGGTCGCGTGAGGCAAGAGTCTTTGGAATTGATGAAAATGCCAAATTTTGCGGATAGAAATTAATTTGTTTATTCAGCCATCGGGCGATACAAATATTAACTTTTATACTTAATCCATGCTGATTAAATATAATTATTGTGCTGATTTATATACTAATTAATTAAAAAATATTCGTATTTTGGTTCAATGGGTGTTGAGCAAATTAACTCAAATTGAAATAAATATTAAAATGAATATTTAAGTGGATAGTGAGGACTTCACTCGTCAAAGGTCAGGCTTGGATGACCAGACCTGTCAAGGTGTAGTCAAAGTGTTTGCTTCGTAACAGTTGAGCATTATGCTTGAAATGTTATGTATTGTTAATTATCTATCAAATGGAGAAGATTTATCGATGGCCCCAAGCAGAGATTTCAAGCGTTTGAGCCACTTTGTAGGCGTTGCATAATTGCGGGGTGATTTTGATTGTTTTTTTGTGGAATGCGCTCTCGTAGCCCGAAGGCGTGTATTTTCACACCAGGCGGAACACCCCCAAATAATCATCCTCAAATTGTGCAACGCCCCTTTTCTTTTTTACCATCTTGACAGGTATGGCTGGGATGATGGCAAACGATTTATGATCAGTGATTAACCGGACTTGCTATGAAACAGCTAATATTAAGTAGTCAAACAAAATTAATTACACAAACAACTAATATGCTATAATAAAAAATATCAAGTTGTGTTCAAAGAGGTTTTATATGTTTTTACTTCGAGATATCAATCCACTTTCGTTGAAATTGCTAAACCGAATTTATCGCGAAAGCAGACATCATCAAGTGCGGCAAAGAGCACATTTTCTCATTTTAGCTTCACAAAATATCACAAATAAAAACTTAATGAAAATCTTTAAAGTTAGTTATAAGACCATGTATAACTGGTTGAATCGATGGGAAAATGAGGGAATGCTCGGATTATATAATAAACCAGGTAGAGGCAGAAAAGAAACATTTAATGCCGCACAATCAGAGCAAATTAGAGACTGGGTAAAATTGCAACCAAAACAATTAAAGCAAGTAGTACAAAAAATCAAAAAAGAATGGTCTGTTAATATAAGTACAGAAACAATTAAGAGAATAATTAAAAAAAAAGGATGAGTTGGCATAGGATGCGTCGAGGTGTGGGCGGCAAGCCAGACCCCATAGAATACAAGGAAAAAAAAGAAAAGTTGTCAGAATTAAAACAATTAGAAGATGAGGGAAAAATTGATTTATACTATTTGGATGAGTCCGGATTTTGTGGCATCCCTTGTGTCCCTTATGGATGGCAAGATATTGGTGAATATTTGTCAATTGATAGTCGTAGAACAAAGCGTTTAAATGTCTTGGGAATCATGAATCGGCAAAACACTCTTCATGCTTATGTTTCAGAGCAGACTATTAATTCTGATGTAATCATAGCCTGCATAGATACTTTCTTTGCTGTGGTGGAGCGGCCAACAGTTATTGTAGTAGATCAAGCTTCTATCCATACTAGCAATGCCATTTTCGAGAAAATTGAAGAATGGAAAGAACGCGGTTTAACTATATTTGAATTGCCTACTTATTCACCTGAATTGAATTTAATTGAGATTTTGTGGCGGTTTATCAAATATCAATGGCTCGAAATAGATGCCTACTCTAGCTGGCAATCTCTTGTTTCATCTGTAGAAAGAATTCTTAAAGAATTTGGAGATAATTATGTAATTAATTTTGTTTAACTACTTATTTACCCTCCATCTACCGCAATAAAATTAGTTGGTAGTAAGGACTTTAACCCTCATAAAACTCGCTCGTACTTCCGTCGTCACTACAAACGTTATAACGGTTATTATACCAGATTTTATATAATCACTGAGACTATTTCCTACGACTCCGACGCTCTAACTCTTTAATTCCTCTCAGAACAAACAGCGACATTAAAGCGCCAATTAATGCCAGTTGCCACAACCCGCATCCTGCAGCAGTTCCTAAAGCTGCTGACACCCAAATAGCGGCGGCAGAGGTGAGCCCGTGAACTTCAACTTTGCCTATTTCCTCTTGATTTTGCCGCAGGATTTCTCCACCTCCCAAAAATCCAATCCCGGCAGCAATGCCTTGAATTACGCGCGCTACAGCATCTCCTCCATTTTCATTTTTACCCATTGCCAGCGGCATTAAAACAAACAGTGCAGAACCCATACTGACTAGCATATGAGTTCTCAATCCCGCTGGTTTGTTTCTGAGTTGGCGCTCCCATCCAATAATTCCGCCAACAAACATGGCTAGGCACAACCTTAACAGTATGCCTAGCCAATTATCGGGAGACCACAAGTTAGCGATCGACAATGTTTTACTGAAAATAATTAATCGGAAGATTCCAATATTAGCGGAGTACGATATCCGATCGCAATGTCACTGCCAAATCTTGTTCCGGGCGAATCACGAGCACGTCAACGCTGCGCCGCCCCAACAATACTCCCGCTAAAGCGCCAATCCCAGCGCCTCCCAATACTTCTTCCGTGGCGATCGCTTTGTCGCCGGTAATGCCTGCGAGTGCTGCTGCTGCTGCTGCACCCAAGGCTGCACCTTGCGCTACTGAACCTGTGCCAGCACCTTTTTGGAGTCTTTCGGTTCGGGTAATAATTCCCGAATAGCCATCAATCCGATAGCGTTGGCGGAGGCTGATAATTAACTCTCTGGCAACAAATTGAGTACCGATTTGATTGCCTCTTCTGACAGGTTGCAGTGTCCCGACTATTTGGCTGCCTCCGGGGATTAATACTCTGCCTTGAGGTGTGCGGATGTCTTGCGCTACTGTTAAAGTTAAAGGTGCAGTTTCTTCGCGGGTGACAACTATTTTGTCTTTTTCATAGCTAACTGGAATTACACTGCCCGAGGGAATTCGGATGCTATCAAATTGGGAAATTCGTTGTTGGGCTTCTGCGGGAGTAGCTACCACCAGCGGCGCGCTGGTTCCCACTGTAATGCCCAGTGCGAGGATTGCTGCTGTTGCTGAACGCCATTTTTGAGAAGTAATCATATAAATTGTCTCCTTGCTTCGGTTTTTGTTTACTTAGGAACGCACTACTGCTAAATTTGTTTCTTGTTTCGCCTTCATCTGATGTTTTGATTATGGCAGGCTGGAATTCTAGAAGTTGGGAAGATAAGGTAGATAATCCAGAATTTTAAAATTTGGAAAAATAGATAAAATCGGCAAGAGTGGGAAGATAAGGAGGATAAAGGAGAGATTTCGGTTCATCGTCCCCCTTAGCCTCTAATTAGTTAAGGTGAAATCCCAGCACGAAGCCTTGGGACACGAGATTAATTGTTGAGAGCGTTTAAGGCTAGCAATCCAGCACCGAAAGCTGGTTCGTATCGGGGCGAAATTACCTTAGCTTTTGGGGCGATCGCACTTATGGCCGCTTCAAACCGACCTCGGCAATTTGCCTCTCCACCCCACACACCTCCTACGATCACAATTTCAAATTCTTCTGTTTGGTTAAATAGCGCTGAAATGGCTATTTTTGTTGAATAGGTTAATTCTGCCACAGCATTATTGATAATGCTGTCAGCGACGTGATCGCCCTCTGCTGCAGCTCCCTCGACAATCGGCGCTAAAGCTGCAATTTCTTTGACTCCCCAACCGCGCCCGTAAACGACTTCTACCAATTCTTCTAGGTTATTGAGGCCTAAATGCTTTTGAAATTTTTCCGCAAGCACAGTAAAATCTTCGCGTCCGTCATAGAACTTCAATGCAGCTTGCAAACCCTGAAGGGCGATGTTATATCCGCTGCCTTCATCGCCTAAAATATATCCCCAACCGCCGACTCGTTTAGTTTTCCCGTGACGGTTTTGCCCAAAAACAATCGAACCGGTTCCTGAAATAACGGCGATACCCACTGGATGGCCTGTACCGCCAGCAAGTGCGATCGCGCAGTCGCTGGAAATTACTATATTCCTGGGCAGGAACGATCGGGTTACTGGTAAAGTATTCGTCAACTGCAAGTTCTGCACTACAAATTGGACTATTTCACGATCTTTTGGACGCCCGACGCCTGCTAGTCCCAGACCAATTGCTTCTATGTTGAGATTGCCTACAGCCTCGACCTGAGCGGACAGAACTGCTCGTTCGATCGCCAATTGGATGGATTGTTTTGCGGTCTCAATTCCCAGGGTTTGATAATTGGACGGCCCTGCTTCACCCCGTCCTAAAACAAGGTGGTTGTCATCCATTAAAAGGCAGATAGTTTTAGTGCCGCCGCCGTCGATGCCGAATACGTAGCTCATGAAAAATTTAGAGAATAATAGAGCAACCCAGATTAACAGAGATATGTCTATTCTACGCTTTGTACAATCCGATTAAATCGACAGAGCAATGCTAATAATAATTAAACCTAATAATGCTAACCAAACCAGATGGCGCTGACACCAATTTTTGATCGATTGCAGCCCGTCGCCGCTGCTGTAAGGGATCGTCTGTGGCACAAGTGGCTCAGCTCGATCGTGATAAAGCGTGCATTCTTTGGCAAAGGGACGCTGCGGGTAGTTGCAAGTGTCGTCTTCGTGATAAATACAGTTAGTGCACAGAAATTCTTCGGGTTTCGATCGATAAAGAGGGATACCCGGATGACCGAAAGCTTTGAGAGAGATTTTGCAGTGCGAACAGGCGAGCGCTCGGGCGTCTACGGGTTGGTGGCAGCGGGGGCAATCAGGCATAGACAGCAGGGTTATGGGGTAAGGTGGTGGGTAGGCTCATTAGGGGGTTTTCCGAACGCCGATTAGCGCGATCGGCTCGCCATCAGGGGGCTTGATGCTCCAAAATAGAAAGGTAGGTGTGCGCTGATGTAACTTTAAGTTTACAGAGGGTTTCGCAGCGACAGCAGGCTACCTGAGCCGATCGGGTATGAAAGGACAAACATTAGGAAAAATCTATGGATAACAATAGCAACTTACTCAAACAACTGGTAATGCTGGGCATTGGTACTACCTCCCTGGTAGCCGAGAAATTGCAGGAAGCTAGCGAGCAATGGGTCAAAGATGGCAAAATCAATCCCGAGCAAGCCAAAACCTTTGTCGATGACATGACGGAGCACCTCAAGTCTGAGCAGGGCAATTGGGATACGCAGTTGCAGCGGCAATTGCGGAATATTCTCCAAGATATGGGAGTTCCCCGACAGTCCGAAATGGATGAGTTGCGCGGAAGGCTCGATCGTTTGGAACGTCAGATGCGGGATTTAGAAAACCGTAACTGGCGCTGAGTTCGATCCTCTTCGAGGGCTTCGCTAACGCCCGCGAGGAGTTCGCTGTTATCTTGTGATAAGATTGTCACCCGAAGCCAGAAGGCTAAAAAAGGCACTCATGTAGAAGCCATTTATGTAGAATTACAAACATTCTGACTTCATACTTTTGCCTTAAAAATTATCTGGTATCTGCCGTTTTTTGGTGGAAAAATTCAGATAAAATTTGCTATTTCTTGTTGTTGTAGATGTCTTAGATATCTAAGATATCGCGGTTAAAAGTATCAGGAGGATTAATTTTGCGAGGAGTTCTAGTCAGCTTGGGGGTAATGCTGGTTTGCTTTTTGTTTTTGATAGTCGCTCAAATGGGCGGTTCTGAATCCCAAGCAGTTGCAGCCGAATTGAACAATCTTTTACCAGAGACTGCTATTGAGAAGTTGTCAGCACAGTCTTTGAATGAAAATAGCTTGCTAGTAGCTGATGCTACTTTACCGAAGGTACCAGCTACTATCGCTGGCAATAACATGACTGATAATACTGAGAAAACTGTCACCACCGATTCCGGTCTGAAATATGTTGAATTGAAACAGGGTGATGGGGCGACTCCAAAAACTGGCCAGACAGTTGTGGTACACTACACTGGAACTTTGGAGGATGGCACGAAGTTTGACAGTTCGCGCGATCGCAATTCTCCTTTTCAGTTCAAAATTGGCGTAGGTCAAGTAATTAAGGGTTGGGATGAAGGTGTCGGTACGATGAAAGTTGGAGACCGCCGCCAGTTGATTATTCCCCCTGAACTCGGTTACGGTGCTCGCGGTGCGGGCGGGGTGATTCCTCCTAATGCTACGCTGATTTTTGATGTGGAATTGTTGAAAATCGCTGGCTAGGTAGCTCAATCTAATTCAACGTAAAACTTTTACGGTGTTTAGAAACCCGGTTTTTTTTAAGAAACCGGGTTTTTGTGTATGTTCTGGTTGATTTACGATCGCTTCGGAGATGCCAGATTGCGAAAGCAGGTATATTGGGCGTCAAATAATAGTTTGATGATTCCTGTGGGGCCGTTTCTGTGTTTGGTAATAATTACTTCTGCAATTCCGCGATCGGGCGAATCAGGGTTGTAATATTCATCGCGGTAGAGCATAATTACTAAATCTGCGTCTTGCTCGATCGATCCGCTTTCGCGTAAATCAGACATCATTGGCCGCTTGTTTGTCCTCGCTTCCACACCCCGACTCAACTGAGATAAGGCAATAATCGGCACGTTGAGTTCGCGGGCTAAACCTTTAAGACTTCTGGTAATTCGAGATAGTTCTTGCACGCGGTTGTCGCTGGTACCTTCCATTAATTGCAGGTAATCTAGCAAGACTAATCCTAGGGTTCCGCCTTGTTCTGCTTGGAGGCGGCGGACTTTCGATCGTATTTCTGTGACGGTAATATTCGGAGTATCGTCAATAAATAGTGGCAGTTCTGATAAATTGCCAATGGCTGTACTGATTGGTTCCCATTCGTTTTGACTGATTCTACCCGATCGCAACCGGTTACTTTCTATTTTGGCTTCGCTGGACAGGATACGCTGCACTAGCTGTTCTTTCGACATTTCTAAGCTGAAAACGGCTACGGGCAATTTCTGCAGTCCGGCGGCGATGTGGTGGGCGATGTTGGTACAGAAAGCCGTTTTTCCCATCGCCGGCCTAGCCGCAACGATGATTAAATCCGATCGCTGAAAGCCTCCTGTCATAGCATCTAAGTCATAAAAACCGCAGGGAATACCGGGAAGTGTCAAGCCTTCATTGCGATTTTCTAGGTCTTGAAATGTTTGGTTTAATGTTTCGCCGATCGACACTAAATCCTGTTGCGGGCGTTCTTGAGTTATGCTGAAAATTTCTTGTTCGGCGCGGTCTAAGACTGTTTCTAGTGGTGTTGCCGTCTCGTAACCTAATTGTACTATGTTGTTGCCAGCTTCGATTAATTTGCGGCGCTGATATTTGTCTTCAACTAAAACTGCATATTGGTCGATGTTGACTGCAGAAACTGTGCGATCGACTAATTGTGCTAATTTAGTTAGTCCTCCTACTTGCTCTAACTGGTTGCGGTCGGTTAGCGCAGTTGTTACCGTCATTAAATCGGTAGGTTGACCCTGTAAAAATAGCCCTAATGCCGATCTATAAATGACTTGATGAGCGGTGATGGCAAAAAACTCCGGTCGCAGCAGTTCGGCAATTCGGGAAATAGCTTCCGGGTCAATTAAAATCCCGCCCAAAATTGCTTCTTCTGCCTCTATATTTGTCGGCATCAAATCGCTCATTAGTCAATATTTCTCAGTCATTAGTTATTAGTTGCCAGTTATTAGTCGTCTGTTTTCAATCTGTAAGTTAGCGTTACTCACTTCGCAAGTTAGCAGTGCTTAGTTGTTAGCTAATGACTAATGACTAACAACTAATGACTGATGACTGATGACTGATTACTCTTAATTACATCGGAACAACTTGAATATCAACTTCGGCGGTAACTTCTGCGTGTAGTTTGATTTCAGCTTTGTATGTACCAGTTTGGCGAATTTCGGGCAGAGTGATGCCGCGCCGATCGACTTCTTGACTGGTAGAGTTGAAAATCAGTTCTGCTACTTCTTGGTTGGTGACAGTACCAAAAATCGCGTCTGCTTCGCCAACTTGCTTGGAGATGATGAAAGGCCCAGCCGATTGGAGGGCGGTTTTGCGGACTTCAGCTTGCTGTTTGAGCTCTAGCTGGCGCAGTCTTTCTTCTTCACGGCGGCGCTCTGCTTGCTTGAGAATGCCCGGAGTGGCTTTAAATCCCATTCCTTGGGGTACTAGGTAGTTGCGGGCGTAGCCTGGGGCTACTTCTACTACGTCGCCAGCTTTGCCGAGTTTGCTGACATCTTTATTTAAAACTAATTGGACGCGCTTGGCCATGATCGTGGGTTGTGGGGTTTTAACTGCAACTTTTTATAATAGCGAAGTTTGAGGGGCGATCGCAAGGGAGAAGGAAGTTCGGCAACGGATTATGTAGCGGATGTAACGGATGGATGTTGAGATTCGAGGTTCGAGGGAAGAAACAGGGATAATATTTTTAACGGGCAAATTCAGTTTGAAATTACGCCAAACGCGGATGGTGTAATGAGCCAAATCCACTACAGTGCAATGTCTTACAGAGCACTCAGGCTTTATTTTCAAGGCGCTGGGCGAACGATCGCGCTACAGTAGCAACTAACTGGGTCGGATTGATCGGCTTGGCTAAGTGTTTGTCAAATCCGGCTTGCAAAACTTGGCGCTCGTTCGCTTCTCCAGCATAGGCCGTTAAGGCGATCGCCAACAACTGCCGATACTCAGGCGCAAGCTGAGTGCGGATGCGATTTATCAACATATATCCGTCCATCTGGGGCATTCCGATGTCGCTGACGAGCAAATCTGGTGCAGTTTGTTCGATCGACTCTAGCGCCTCAGCAGCAGATGACAGGGAAATCACATCTGCACCCGCTTCCTCAAGCACGAAAGCGACAAAATCTCGCGAGTCGAGTTCATCATCTACCACCAAAATTCTCAATCCAGCTAGCGGCAAGGATGAGAGATCGGGACTAGCAGCCTCATTGACGGCTTCCTCCTCCTGCCTTCTAGAATCATCATTTAATAGCGGTAATCTCACCGTAAACGTCGCTCCTTGACCTTCTCCGGCGCTTTCTGCAAACACGGTTCCGCCGTGAAGTTCGATCAGTTGGCGGACGATCGCCAATCCCAGTCCCAAGCCGCCAAATTTGCGAGTTGTGGCACCATCTTCTTGTCGGAAATGGTCAAAAACATAAGGCAAGAAATCGGGAAGAATACCTTTACCCGTGTCCGTGACTTGAATTTGAGCTTGGTGTTCTATTTGCGTTAATTGAACTTCTACTCGACCGCCTTCGGGCGTGAATTTTACCGCATTTGATAACAAATTCCACACAATTTGTTGCAAGCGACTTGTATCGCCGATAACTTGCCCGACCTCGGGATTTAAGATTGTTTGGACTTGAATTTTTTTAGCTTCGGCTGCTAATTGCACGGTTTCAACGGCACAGGGAATAATGGTTGCCAGATTCACCGGAACAACATTCAATCTGAGTTTTCCTTGCAGAATCCGAGACACGTCAAGCAAGTCTTCGATTAATTGAGATTGCAGTCTAGCGTTGCGCTCGATCGTCTCAAAAGCCTTGGCAGTTTGAGTCGGCTTCAGCTTGCCACCGACGAGCAGTTGCGACCAGCCTAAAATCGGATTCAGGGGCGATCGCAACTCGTGAGAAAGCACGGCCAGAAACTCGTCTTTAATGCGGTTAGCTCGCTCGGCTTCCGTGCGGGCAGTTTGTTCTAATTGGAGAACCATATCACGCTCGGTTTCCACTTGTTTGCGCTCTGTAATGTCGATTACAGAGCCGATATAACCCTCAAATTGTCCCCTTTCGGAAAATCTGGGAGCAGCCGCATCGATCACCCAAGAATATCCGCCATCCTTGCGCTGGAGGCGAAATTCTACGCGGTACGGTTCCTGGCGTTCGTTGGCGGTCAAGAAAGCATTTTTGGCCTTTTCTTTGTCTTCTGGATGCGCCGCGTTTACCCAACCCAATCCCAAACCTGTTTCCTCAGTTTGACCTGTGAAGTCATACCAGGTTTCGCTCAAGAAAGTGCAATAGCCTGTAGAGTCTGTTACCCAGACCATAAAAGGAGCGTTGTTAGCCATATTGCGGAATCGTTCTTCGCTTTCTTGCAGCGCTGCTTCGGCTTGTTTGCGTTCTGTGATATCCCGACAGACAATGACTCCGCCTTTGATTTCACTGCTAGTATCAACTACCGGATAACCGCTGATACTGATCCAGCGACCTTCGGAATCTTCGCGACGGACAAATACCTCTACATCATTGACATATTCACCTTTGATTGCTCTGGCTAGAGGTAGTTCAGCGTTGGGGAAAAGGGTTTTTTTGTCAGGCGAAAATAGTCCGTAGGTGCTCGACCATTCCTCATAGGATTTTTCATTCGATAGCGGACCGAATATGCCTACGGCTGCTCGGTTAAACAACACCAACTCCCCTTGTTGGTTGGCCAAAACCAAACCATCACCAATGCTGTCAATAATTACTTGCAGTAACTTAGTTTGTTCTTCCCGGGCGACTTCTGCTCGTTTGCGATTTGTGATGTCGCTGGAGATGCCAATCAAGCCGATGACTTCTCCCGCCTGATTGCGATAGGGAGCTTTCATTACCAGAAATGTCCGAATGCCATCGTGAGATTCTTCGAGGACTTCTGTTTGTCCAGACTCCATAATGCGCCGATCGTTTTCCGTGACTGTGACTGCAAGTTCTGTTACTGGGTATAAATCCAAATCGCGACCACCAATTACTTCAGAAGCAGATTTGCCCATTATTTCCAGCGTGGCTGGATTTGCATAAATAATCTGTCCTTCTCGATTTTTGACAAAAATTGGCGTGGGTGCTGACTCGTTAATTACGTTCAAAATCGCATTTTTTTGCCGCAATTCTTCTTCAGTGCGTTTGCGATCGCTAATATCGCTCCAATAAGCCGTAAGTCCTTCGGCCGCAGGATAGGCGCTCACTTCTATATACATCTGGAGCGACGGCGAAAACTCTTCAAACTTGACAGAAACTTGTTCCGAAACAACTCGATGAAATTCTTGATATGCCCTTGAATTGGATTCTTTCTCGGCGGGGAATACCTCCCAGATCGATCGACCTAGTAAGTCGTTTCTCGATCGAGAAAGGAGTTTTTCTGCTGTGGCATTAACGTAGGTAAAGCGCCATTGTGAATCGATCGCCATAAAGGCATCGGTAATACTTTCTATAATATTGCTGACTTGTTGGTTGGCCGCAGAGAGCGCGAGTTCAGCGTTTTTGCGCTCGGTGATGATTTCGCAAAAAATCATGATGCCGCCAATCTCATTGGTGTTGGTTCGCCAAGGGTGAATTTCCCAGCGCACCCAGTCGATTAAGCCATCAGGGCGGGGAAACCGCTCTTCTTGGCAGGTTTCGACTTCTCCCGCCAGACAGCGCTGGTGGATTTGTTTGAAATGCTCGGGCAAATTCGGAAAGATGTCGTAGTGCGAGCGGCCCACAATGTTTTGATCGCCGAGCCCGTAACTTGCCAGCCAGCGGTCGCTCACCAGCATATACCGCATCTGGCGGTCAAACATCGCCACCCCCGCAGGCGAATGTTTGACGAACAGCCACAGTTGGTCTTCCTGTTGCTGCAGGAGATTCTCCGATTGTTTGCGATCGGTGATTTCTTGGAAAAGTATAGCGACTTTGCGGCTGTGCGGCTCAGGAGTGCGGAACGCCGAAACCTCAAACCAGCGGTTCATGACTTCCGAGCCATGCTCGAAGCGCAGGGGTTCCCCCGTCAGCGCGACTTGGCCGTAAATCTCAAACCAATAATCTTCGAGATCCGGAAGCATCTGGCGCGCCGTTTTACCCGCAGCTTGTTCGAGTCCGGTTTGCTTCTCGAAAGCCGGATTGACTTCTAAAAAGCGGTAATCGATCGGCTTGTCGTTTTCGTCAAACAGCATTTCGATGACGCAAAAGCCTTCGTCTAGGGACTCAAACAAAGTGCGGTAGCGTTCCTCAGAGCGGCGCAAAGCAGCCAGAGCTTGTTTGCGATCGCTAATATCCATAAAGGCCGCCACACAGCCACGAACTGCGCCCTGTTCGTCAAATAACGGCACCGCATTCACCAACCAATCAAAGGCCACCCCGTCCTCGCGCACCATTTGAATTTCCACATCTCGCACTTCGACGCCGGAAGCGGCAGCTAGTTGCATTGGGAGTTGTTCTCCCGGAATTTCCTGTCCGTTGCGGAATCGTCTAAACGGAAGGGCTGCGGCTTGCTCTCCGGTTCCAGAAACATTGGTATCCGGCGGCACTATCAACATCGACTGGGCAAATCGGTTAGCGCGAATTACTTTACACTGCGGGTCGCGGGCGATCGTAATGCCAACGGGTACAGCATCAAGTATCGATTCGAGTTCATTGACTCGTCGCTCTAGTTCTTGGTTGAGCCGTTGAATTTCTTTTTGGGTAGCTTTGCGATCGGTAATTTCATGCACCGTCACATTCACGCCCAACACGCGATCGTCCTCGGCTTTCAGCGGATAGAGACTTAACAGCCAATCCTGTTCGAGTCCCGGCCGTGCTGAGTTTGTCCTGCGAACTTCGAGCTGTTTGAGTGGAACTTTAGTTTCAATAACTTTTCGGTAAAGCGGCTCTAAATCATCTGCCATTTCTGGCAAGATTTCGCGCAATGTTTTGCCGATGTGGGCGGCGGCTGGAACTCCGTTAATTTCTGCTAGCCGATCGTTGATGCGGACAAACCGCAACTCGGTATCGAGAAAGCAAAGTCCGATCGGCGCACTAGCATAAATCGCCTCGATTTCTGCTAGTTGTTGCTGCACAGTTTGCGCTTGTTTAATAAAAATAGCCCTCGCCGCTTTCTCCTCGGTCACATCTTGAAAATAAACGGCAAGTCCCGATGGGATCGGATACGCTCGTACCGCATACCAAGCATTGAGCGGCGGATAAAAAGATTCAAAACTAACCGTAACTTGGAAGGTGGCGGCGTGGCGATATTCCTGCTCAAACAAAGTGCCCACTGATTCGGGAAACTCTTCCCAAACCCTGTTGCCAATCAAATCTTGTGAGGCTCGGTTCAGCCACCGCGCCGCTTGCGAATTGACGTAGGTAAATCGCCAGTCTCGATCCAAAGCAAAGAATCCGTCCGAAATACTTTCGAGGGTGTCTGACAGTTGTTGCGCGGGCGCGTGAGTGACGGGTTCGGGCTTTTGTTGAGCGAGTTCCGTGAAGGTTGTAACTACGGCATAGGGAGTCGATCGATCTCCCTGAAATAAAGGTTGAGAATTGAGCGTCAACCAAATCAATTCTCCCTGTGGCCGATCGAAGCCCATGATGACATTTGAGCATGGTTGCCCGGTTTGCAACGCCACCATCGCCGGATGTGTCTCGCCGGGAAAATCCAAGCCATCTTCACGCAGAGTCTGCCACCGACTGTTGATTGAAGTGCATAAGAGCATCTGTTGTGCTGTCATCCCCAACAGATCTTGGGCGTGAGAATTGCACCCCTGAATGCTACCATCGGCCAATTGCAGAACCATCCCTACATTAGTTGGCAAAGGCGCGGCTGAGTAGAACGCATTGTTAGAATCCGTTGAAACAGAGGGGTCGATTTTTGCTTGGGGTTCAGTATTGCGTGGGTTTTGCATCGGTTTCTAACAACGCTCGTTTTACTTTTGGCAAAGCAAATAGTGTTCAATAATAGGGAAATAACCAGAGGAACTTTTGATTTGAGGAGGGTGCCACTTCAAACCTAAGATGGATGTCGATCGTTGTGCGGTAATATCGATCTCTAGACAATTTATTTTATCGTAGAGTCCCACGTCTGAACCATTTGCGGGATTCAGCACAGGCGACGAGGAATTTTCTGGCTGTTTCAAATGCCAGGTTAGTCGATCTCATTATTTTTCGCGTGGCTGCATATTACCAATGGCTGTTGCTCGTTTTCGGGTGCGAACAGATGGCACTTGCACACAGATAAATAAGTAGATGAAGCTTGAAAATAAATAACCTCTCTCTCGCAGCGAGTGAAACGAAGCAATTGCTCTTGTTACGCCCGCCTTACATACTGTTACATTGTAAACTTTATTTGCGCCTACCTACTTAGAAACCCCGTTTGTTTGTGTAAATCTAACCGGAAATTTATGCAAGATTTTGTTCGTCTAAACGGTAAACGGGCGATCGCATTTACCCCTATACAGGGCCGCCTGCTTCCTCCAGTCGCAGCGTTTATGTGACGTTTGACCGTGCGCCTTTTTGCTGTTCATATCACAAATTTAATCCTATGCACATATTCACAGCCGCCGATCGCACCTATATTCTGGGGTTAGCAGCACTTCTCAAGTCTGTAGATCTGAATGTTAGCCAATCTGGGGAGCAGTCTGTAAAAATTAGCATTGTATCTACTAGGATAGATGCACAGCAAAAGGAACAGTTACAGAATTGCTGCAAGTACAAGATTGAATGGCAAGAATTGCAATCTAATTACGACCAACTTCTTTCGATATCAGGTTCTAAAATTGCTTACGTTAAATTGGAGCCGCGAAAATATACCAAAGAAACAGAAAGGCTACTTTGGCTCGACAGCGATACGATCGTTCTGGGTAGCTTAGAGGGGCTGTGGAACCTAGATTTTCAAACTCTGCCGATAGCCGCCGCGGCCAACGTCTGGGGAAATCCCAACCATTATCAAGATCTAAACCCTTATTTCAATAGTGGTGTTTTAGTTTACAACATGATATCATGTCCGGTAGTACAACCATAGTAAAATAGCTAAGTATACCCTTTGTAAAAAGCATCCTATCTAACC